>JALVYB010000009.1 GCA_027038175.1 Caldifarciminota bacterium
CTCCTGGGCTGCTGTGCGATCCTTGCTATCCTTCTTTTCTTGTTCTTCTCTGCAATGTCTTCCCACGGTACCCCTTCTACCCAGTCCGTGAAATCGTCGAGTATGTCTGCTATATCTTGCTGTGTGAAAATCGGTTTATTGTCGTCCAGGTTCTCAAACGTTCCGAATGCGTTCATCAGAAACTCCCGTACTGCTTCTTTTAGCTCTTTGCTTTCTTTTTGCTCTTGCTCTCCGCTCTGCACTTTTTTGATTATCTCTTTAATCTCTCCTATTTCTCCTTTGAATTTGAGCTCAGTGGTTAGGTTTCCGCTTCCTATTTTCATGTTTACGCCTCCTTTTTTCTCTTCGTATTAGCGCGGCTGTTCTGCCCATTTTCGGTAAAAAAATCATGGATGGTGTGTATTCGCTCATTTGATCCTCTCCTGTAGCTCTTTTCTTTCTGATACTGCATTTGTATCATCCAGGAGCTGGAGTATGTAGTCCAGTCCATACACTCCTTGAATCCTGTTCATGCCGTTCCATTTTCTCACGTCTATGAGGCATTTCCTGCTGTCGCTTTCTGCTATTCTCCTGAAAATTTCCGCCTGCGTTCCCAATACCTTAATTAGTATTTCGCCATCGTACTGCAAATTTCCCGATTTCCCTGATAAATATCCCAGCACTTGCCTGTACGTGTACTCTTTTCCGCCCTTGCTCAGTGCCTCCACTTTCTCGCTTACTTCGTATATTTCGAAAACATACAGCCCGGTTGGCGGCATTTGCCAGCTTGCCCCGTGCTCTCTCGCTATCTCTTTTATTTCCTCCTCGGTTCTTTCGACGATTCCGCCGGTTACTTGCTCGCCCGCGCCGGCGCCACGGACATATACTCCTTCCTTGCTTGCCATTCTTTATCACCTAACACTTAACTATTGTTAAGTGTTGAGTATGTATAGTTAAAGGTATATATAAACTTTACTACTTATTGATTGTTAAGTTTTAAATGTTAATCGGTAATTATAAATATTCTAATAACAATATTGCATTGTGCGAAGGGTTGAAGATGTTTATAAGGCTGCGGAATATGCCGAAGGTTTAGGGCATTATATTCGTGTTGCTATAGTTCGTTTGCTGGAAAAATATGGAGATATGCTTATTATTGA
Source organism: Caldifarciminota bacterium (assembly GCA_027038175.1). Lineage (GTDB taxonomy): Bacteria > Hydrothermota > Hydrothermia > UBA1063 > CAJXJZ01 > CAJXJZ01. The sequence goes on from JALVYB010000009.1 coordinate 1,140, forward strand.
TATTATTGCAAAGTTGGAAGAGGTTTATAATATTCGTACTTCTTATGCTAATATTCTTGCTCATGTTCGGAAGTTAGTACTTACTGGGATATGTGAAGAGAAAAAAATAAATAATGCTAAGGCGCTTCATTTACTTGTGCGTGTTGAAGTCTGTTATGTAGGTGAGGAAAATGGGAAAGGTAGTAATTAAAAACTCGGAAAGTTCGGAGGATAGTATGACAGAGGTTAGTATCCGGTCTTTGCTTCAGAGCTTGAGAGTTAAGAAAGTCTCCGGCTCGTACTTTATCTCTCTTGGCTCCACAGAGGTAGAAATCTCCGCGGACCTGATGAAAAATCTCATAGAAAACGCGTTCATGATGCTTGACTATGAGGACCAGATGGATCTTTTATCTCTCTTCTCTTCGGCTGTGAGGTGAGCGCGTGCTTTTTGGCTGGCGCAAAAAGTACAAAAAGTTAGAATCTGATTATAATGAATTGAAAAAGAAGTATGATGAGCTTCTTGGTTGGTATCATAAGCTTTATGATAAGTATATTTCTTTAAAACATGATTCTGGTCCTAAGGTTCGTTTAGAGCGTGTTAATCACTGTGATGTTTCAGATATTGGCACATTTCGTGATGTACTTAAAAAATATATTAAGCATAATGTTGATAATATTCATAATCATAATGAGATTGACGATAAATATCCTACTCGTCGTTATGTTTGCTTAGATGGTCAGGTTGTACGCTCTAAGGTTGAGCGTGAGATCTATAATTATCTTATTCTTAACGGTGTTAAAGTGCGGCATGAAGCTGTTTTCAAGCTTCCGCATGGTGGTCATTTTCGGCCCGATTTCTATCTACCTGAGTATAAGTTATACATTGAGTACTATGGTAAGAGTCCAGGAGAGGATCCCAAGTATGATGAAGATCGCAAGTTTAAAAAGCATTTTTATACTTCTCTCCATGCTCGTGTGGTTGAAATTGAAAATTCAGATTCTTATGATATTTATAATATTTTGAAATTGAAACTTTCTAATTATATCAATACTTCAAATTGGATATAGAAACCAAAAACATGAAATAGTATAAGTGCATATATATCATTATGGAAATTAAACTTGAGACCGGGAACAATGCGACGGATCTTGGAAAAATACTTTTATACATACTTATCGCCGGTGTGGTGATCTCGGCAATATTCACGTTTGTAGTGCTGTTCTTTTTCATGGCAATGACTCCGAACATGTGAAGATTTTTTCGTTTTAAATCCCGAAACAAAAAAAGGAGATGTAGGGGATAACATTATCTCCCCCGGAACCCGCCACGCTCTCCACGTAGCTCCGAAGGAGCGTGGCGAGGTTCCGAACCCGTCAGGGTGAGGCCTTTAGTACTTCTAAGTGACAAAATGAAGCGAAGCGGTGCCGCCATGGGCGCACGCCCTACGGCGGCAAGCTATTAATGCGTTTAGCGAAGCGACCCCGAAGGGGGAAACGCTTTAATAGCTAGCGAAGCCATGTTTACAGTACTTCACGCTGGTGTATACATCTATGGTAGATTTTACTCTGTACTCAATATCTGATGTTTCCTTGGTGTTCCTTTTCCCTGTTTTTTTCTTGCTCTGTTTCTTCTTTACTTTCTTCCGAAATGTATTTATCTTTCTATAGCTTACGCTAATTTGGTGTTGGCTTGGCATGGCTTGGCTTGCGGGGCGCCTGTGTGGCGTCCCTAGCCCGTTATTATCTTTTCTAATGTTTCTTTAAATTCTGGAGTTATTACATAAACTCCGTGTCTTTTCTTCTCAACTATTCGCCTTCTTTCTAACTTCTTCTTAACTTTGGTTTGTACATGGCTCGGTAATCTACCATGTATTATCAGATTGATAAGGATCCTTTCTTCTATGTCTAAAATTGCTGGGAGATTGTAAATATCTATCTTTCTTTTCATTTCTTGTTTTTCTAAAAACTCTCTTTTTTCTTTTATTTGGTATTCTAAAAACTTGAGTAGCATTAGTCTCCCTACTTTTGGCATGTCTAATAACCATTCTGCTACTCCTCTGTTAAATGGGTGTGAGCTTTTTCCCAATTCTTTCATTATTTTTCTTCCTACTATTTCCCTTCTGATGTATATCTTTCCGTTATGTATAAATTTAGGATATATTTTAAATGTGACTGTTGGATCTTCCGGGTTGAGATGTATTAAATCTAAATATAAATGCGGTCTTTCTGTCTTTTTTTCGTACTTTATCTTTATGAAGTTTGCCGCGTACGGCTTGAATTCTTTATATTTCTCAAAAAAGTAATTTTCTAATTCTTCTTTTGTGGTGCTTGTTGGTAGTTCATAGCATATTTCGGCGATAGATATATATACCTGTGGTTCGGTGTATTTTATGTTCATTGCTTTGCATTCTTTTTTGAATTGTTCTATAGCGAATTCTTTTATCTTCTTTGTGATTTTTTCTTCTTCTTTCTCGTATATTTTCAAGTGCTCTGGTAAGATAAAGTTCGTCTCTCCGTCTTTTTTCCATGTGGCTAACTTGTACATTTCTTTTATTTTCTCGTTTTCCCACAATGCTCTTTTTACTGCTTCCTGGACATTTGTTATTATTTCTAATCTTATTGGCTTTCCCGGTACTGCATAGTAAAACATTGTTCTCATTTTGATGTTATCTTTCCATATTTCTCTTATTTTTATTCCGTTTATTTCTTTTCCTTCTTCGTCTGCTTTTTTCTTGAGCTCTTTCCATTTATTTACTACTTCGTCCACGTCTTCGCCTATTTCTTCCTCTATTTTTTCTATTATTTCTTCGCTTATTATTTCTCTGCTTTTGTTTTTCTTTTTTAGTTCTAAGTATTCTTTTAGTAGTCCGTTATTTATTAGTTCTTCATCGTATACTACTATTATGATTCTATCGATTCTGCTTTTTTCTAAGTTTTTGGTTTTTTTGTTCTCTCTTAGCCATTTTTGAAATTCTATATCTGTGATTTTGTTTAGTGCTCTTCTTATTATTTTTAATCTCATTTGCATATAATTCTTGTGCTCGTTCTCTTGTAAATGCTTCAGTATCGCTTTTATTTCTTCTTCTCTCTCTGCGTGTTTCAGGTAATTTAGCTTTCTTCTCATCTGCTTATCTTTGATGCTTTCTCTCAGGTATTCTTCGATTTCTTCTTTTTTCTCTATCTCCATGGCTAGTTCGTACGCTTTGATTCTTTCTTCTTCCTTTTTTTTGAGTTCTTCTAGTTTCTCTACCGTTTCTTTCTCTATCTCTGGGTACTTCTTGAATATTTCTAAGTTCCATCTTCTGAGGTCTTCTCCTGGTAGCTCTTTCACGTACTCGCTTATTGTAGCATAACTTTCGTTATGTTGCATTTTATAGCTCACCTATCGCGCCCAAGATTAACTCTTCTTTGCTTCTCGGTTCCCAAAAATGCCCCGTTTCTGTCCACTTTTCTTTTAACTCTTCCTCGCTCCGCTCTTTTTTACTCTCGCCCCTCCTGGCCCGCTTTCCTTTGGTTTTAAGATACAAAATGTAATTTTTTATAGATAACGCATATATTTCGGTTTAGAATCCTGCACATTTATTTACAACATGCT
>JALVYB010000010.1 GCA_027038175.1 Caldifarciminota bacterium
ACCCGTATTCTTCAACAAGACTCCTTGCCACGTCCTGGCGTACTCTTTCTTCAGGAGTATCCTGTCTAAGTTTACCCGTAATAAAACATTTTATTTTTCCTGGAGGGACAACCTCTACTGTTTCTTTTTCATTTTCTCTTAGCATATTTATACCTCCTACCAATATTTCTTGTAAAGGCGGCGGGCGGAATTTCTGCTAACGTGTTGCGAACATACGAAGTTTGGCTTTGCCGAATTTGGGCGGAGCTAAGCGTAGCCGTATGTCTGCTGTTATCGGAAGTCGCCACAAAACTCATCCTATTTCTTCTTTTATCCATAATTTTTCACTTTTAACCCAATCAATAACTATTTGCTTATAATTATCTTTTATTTTGTATATGTAATCTCTTTCTGCATGGCTCCAAGAACTCTCTATAATATCTTCCTTTTTCAGTGGTTTTCTTCTCATTTTTAAACCTGCTCTTGCTCCAGCGATGTCTCTACCAGTTATTCTTTTATCAATACCTTCGGATGGTCTCCTTTTTGCTATTTCATTCATTAAAAAAGTCACTTGTTTACTTGTTGCAGGTTCTTTATCAACTTGCACTAATGCGGCTAACAATAGTCTTTGATAAGGTGTTGCATCCTTTAAATATGATAGAAGCTCAGCTTTAGTCCAGGGTTCTTCCTCTTCTTCAATAACTTCTTTTTCTACTTTTTCTTCAACTTGTTCTTCCGCTGCTGTGGACTTTGTTGTTGATATCTCTATTATAAGTCTAACGATGTTCCCTATATTGATACTCTCAACAGGTAGAAGAAGATTTTGAACCTTTTCTATAGCTTGCTTTTCGCCTATTACAGGTTCCAATTCCTCTTTCAGATTTATTATTTCCATTAGATCATCATAAAGGATTAGACGCATCCTATCTTTATATTTACCTCCAAGTATTTGTTCAATTAAAGGCTGAATATCACCCTTGCCAATCACATACAACCCAAATACATTCTTATTTTCCTCTTTTTTGGCGAGTTGATCAAGATAATCACCAAGTTGGCTTACACTACCAATAGGCCATGTGCTTGTTTTTACCTCAAGAACGATAGTATCTCCATTTTTCCTTTTCCAAATTCCATCATAATTTTCTTCTCCAGATTTCCCAACATATCTACCATATTGGATTTCAAATCCCAATCTTTTTCCAAGAGATACAACTAAATCTTGGAACGCTCTGTTATAAGGATCATGCGCACCCTTACTTTCATTTATACATTCATCAAGCCACTTTTTTATTTGTTCAGTTGGCCATTTCTCCTTCTCAATGAATTTCCTGAATCTATTTACCTGCTCAGTTCCATCCTTTAGTTCATCTCCCAATAGATGCAATACATCTTTTATTTCTATCATTTTATCACCTCTCTCTTATTCATATTGGCGATTTCCGATAACTCATTCATATCCGCATTGCGTATATTTTCAGATTTGGAATGATATCCACAGTGTTGCGTATATGCGTCCCTTTGGAGAAAATCATATCTCTTCCTCATTATTCTATCAAGTGAACTTATTTTTATCTTCTCCTTGATTTAGTCCTCCTCTTCCTTAAACCCCTCAAACCAAGAAAAAAACTCTCCTTTTTTTATGCCTTCTTCTAAGTTTCTTCTTACTCTTTCAGCCCATTCCTCATCTGAAATCTTGAGATAGTCTTCATTGTATCTACCATACGCTTTCTCTAACAGTATATCGTTTTGAATCTCATTGAGTTTTTCTCTATCCCTATCACTCCAATATTCTATTGGAAAGTCAAGAATTTTCCCCATAAAAACTCACCTCCTACTCACACAAACATTCCATAATCTCTCTATACTCACCCCAAAGCCCTTTTCTTTCCCCTTTCGCTCTTTCCATCAGTCTCTCCAGCTTTTCAAACTCTCCCCAGCTCAGCTCCTTACTCTTGTGCCCGTGCCACTTATACACGCACGCATAGCCATCCGCCACTTCCTTTTCGTTGTAATTTGTTCCGTTAGGCAAAATGATAAACGCCAGTGTCCTGCCGTAGTATCCCCTGCCTTTAGTAACAACCGTTACATACTCACCCTTATAAAGCATTGTCTTTGCGTGCTTTGTGGCAAGCAAGCCGAGCTTTCTCATTTGCTTATAGGTCGTGTGGCACATCTCAATGTCCTTATCCATCTTCCTTGACGGGTATTCCTCAGGCGTGTCTATGCCCAAAAGCCTTAATTTAACCCTCTTGCCGTGTATAGCTACCCAGACCGTGTCACCGTCGGTAACCTTAATTATCGTTGCCTGATAAGTCTTGGCAAATGTTGTCAGAGAGAAGGCAAAAATGAGCGTTATAACTGTTAACCCATAATTCAAAATCCGTAATCTATAATTTCTAATCATCTCACAGTCGCCTCTCCACACTATTTGCACGCCCACGGGCTTTCTTTGCAGAGAATATCAAGGTTATATTGGGCATCGACACTTCCCATCTTGGCTGCTTTGATTAAATACTTGTATGCTTTAAACTTGTTCATAGGAACACCTTGACCACGCTGATATAATACCCCGAGATTGTTACACCCTTCACTGCTCCCCATTTCACAAGCCATTTCATACAGCTTAGCCGCCATTCTATAATTCTGTTTAACTCCTAAACCTTTATTGTATAAATATCCGAGACTGTTACATCCTCCACCATACCCCATCTCACAAGCCTCTTCGTATAGTTTAACTGCCATTTTATAATTGCGCTCAACACCTAAACCATTTTCGTATGAATATCCAAGATTACTACATCCTATGCTATATCCCATATCACAGGCTTTTTTATATAGTTTAACTGCCATTCTGTGGTCTTGTTTGACTCCTAAGCCCTCATCGTATGAAACTCCAAGATTGTTACATCCCATACCATATCCCATCTCACAAGCCTTTTTATACAGTTTGGTTGCCATTCTGTGGTTCTGCTTAACTCCTAAGCCTTTATCATACAAAGCTCCAAGGTTATTGCATCCCATACCATATCCCATCTCACAAGCCTTTTTATACAACTTAGCTGCAACTCTGTAGCTTTGCTCAACACCTGCACCCATATCGTATGAAACTCCAAGATTATAACAACCGATCGCAATACCCATCTCACAGGCTTTATTGAATAACTCATTCGCCATCTTATAGCTTTGCTTAACCCCTAAACCCCTTAGGTACAAAAGCCCAAGCTTATCACATCCCTCACCATTTCCCATCTCACAGGCTTTTTTAAAATCCTTAAATGCAGTAATATAGTCATGCGCATTTGCTGCCTTGATTCCGTTTTTAACTAATATGTCACTTTCATCAGCTCTGGCATACCCTGACAGAAAAGCCGTAAAAGTAGCTAAAACAAGGATCAGCCAGATTTTTCTCATTCTTTAACCCCCTATATTATGCTCTCAAGAAAACGACCCTGATTTTCCTATTGCCATGTCTATTAACCAAAACCTTGTCGCCGTCGGTGATTTTGAGAACCACGGCTTGATAGGTGGCGGCAAATGAAGCAAAAGAGAAAAAAGTAACGAAAACAACCAAATTCAAAATCCAAAATCTATAATTCTTAATCACCTTAAGATCACCTCCCATTCGAAATCCATGTTAGAACGTGCGTAACGCATTGTCAATAGCGAATATGAGTGGCAGTGTTTGGTGTTAATTTTTCCACAGCCCTCACCAACACTTCTAACACCAACACTTACTTCGCTATCTCCACACTCTCAATATTCTTCACTATCCCCTCTTTCATTCCCTCTAACTCAGCGACATTATCCGAGAAAGCTGTTGAGTAGAATGGAGTATAAAACCCTTTCAGTGTGTCGTTTTTATCGGGAAGTGTTCCAGGCTTGAACTTCACTATGAACCACCCGCCGAAGTATCCCTTTTTCACGAACTCCTCAGCTATGTATCCACTTTCTCTCATTATGTTAACTATTTTAAGCTGTATGGCCTTTCTCTGACTTTTGTCGGCAATATCGTAGTCCTGCAAACGCCCTTCCTGTTCCGCCATTTCCCTGAACACGTCCATGATTTTACCTGCCTGCACAAACACATAACCGTTTCTCGTTGAAAAAGCATCAAAACCTCTACCAAAAGACTTATTGAGGTATCTGTCTTTGATAATTGAGAGCATTTTCTCGGGTGAAAACCACTCCAAGTTTACGTCACTATCGTCGATTTTCTTTTTCTTTGTTTCATCGCCCCCTGCAGCTTTCTCCAGCTTGACCTGCTCAATGTAGCCCAGATCTGGCGTACTTCTACCTTCCATTGAAGCTTTTGCACTTTTCTCATCCTTTTTTTCTGCATCTTTCTCAATCTCTGCTTTCACGTTCTGCTTTTCTGGTTCTGTGTTAGATGACCTCTCCTTTAGTTCTTCTTCCATAAGAGCCTCAATTTCCTTTTCCCTTGCCCTTTGATCCGCACTCTTCAAATCCTTTGAGAATGCTTTGGATGGCGATAAATGGTGTTTCTTAATCGCGTCCTTTACGTCGTCGGCGCAAGGTAGGTCTTTAAACCCATGTATCTGGGACAAAATAAGCAAACTGATATTTGGGTGATCACCCAACGCATACTGTTTTTTGTGGTATTCAGGAATTTTACCAAGATCGTGTCCCAAAGCCGCTATTACATCTCTTGCGGTCGTAACAAGAGAGTAA
>JALVYB010000011.1 GCA_027038175.1 Caldifarciminota bacterium
CTCATAAAGGACCCGGGGAAAAACAACAAATCTATAGTAAATTTCAGGAGGAATTGTATCTTTCCCGTTCAGTATCAGAGTGGTTCTGCCACCTTTTAATTCAAGCAAATTCACGTATTTTAACCTTCTTGCTGCGAGATAAATATCAAAAACATTGTCATAAAGATACGAGACACCCACACGAAGAAGTGAGTCGTTAAATTCCGCTGATGCGTGTTCAATAACGTATAAAATTTCGTCCCGATACAATGGATTAACTGTATCAACAAAAGCAGCAAACGGACTATTTTCTGGAAGGGCACGGTAAAACATGGGTATACCATCAGAAGATATATATCTTTTATACAGACTTGAAGGGGGAGAATATGACATCCACTCCTGGTACCTTCCGTCTATTTTTCTTAACACTGCAAAACTACCATCCACCCTACCGAGCACAATCTCTTCTTTCCCATCACCATCAACATCAACCATTGTAGCAGAGACAAAATACCTGTCCTTATAGATTTTCCTGCCATGGAAATAAACGTTCCCATCAAAATCTGCAAAAAGGTCTTTGAAGGGAGTATCATCTCTTCTCTGTATGCCTGATAAAGTAAAAGATGGATAGGAAAGGATGTAAACTGTATCCTTGAGGTTAAATACAAAAACCGTATCGTTTCTTTTAATAGCAATCCCTTCTGGCAACCCTTTCTTAATCACTCTCCCATGAACCATTACACTTCCACTTTTTGTATAAATTGTGTCCTTTGCAATGTAAGAGGAAAATTCCGGTGCTGAGTAAGGGATAAGACGCGTCGATGCAGTATCAATCTTAACATCCATAAAAACCCTGCCATTTTTTATATAAAACCTCCGTCTTTTGAAAAATACTGGAGACCTTTTATGAAAATGAATTGTTTTTCCAAAAACGATGTTAAACGTATCCGAAAGAATCTTATATTTTGCCCTCTTGCCGTTCTCATAGAAAGCCCCATCATGGGTTAGATAAATTAATTTACCCTTCTTGTCCGTGTAAATTTTTAATACTCCTTTATGACGAAGTGCTCTTTTTCCAGTTATGAGAAGAGTATATGGGTTAAAGTTAAACACAGTATCCTTCTTTAACACGAGCAATCCATCCGTGGACGTGTTAATCCAGTCAGCATTAAGAGGCAATTTAACGTAATTATCAAAAGATATAGAATCGGTAGATACGGCCTTATTTGTATCCTGCGGCAATATATGAACAAATTGCCTGTTAATCCTGAACTCAAGAGAAATCAAAAGTAGAATAAAGTGCATTTATAACCTCCGTTTCTATTCAATTATACAAATTACCTGCCGCTTTTCAAAACGAATTTATAGATTTAAACTTACTATATGCAAAGTCTGCTCTACACAATGATATTTGTTGTAATTTTTGTCCCAGTATCTGTTCTTATAATCATCTTACTTATCAACCTTTTAAGACTGTATAAAATCAGAAAAAACATCAAGAACAAAAATAGTAGGGATAGTGACTTATATGATAGTTAAATGAAATCTTTAAGTTCCGACTCTCGTCCCTTAAAATTATATTACCTGCGCCCGTAGCTCAACTGGATAGAGCGACGGACTACGAATCCGTAGGCTGGGGGTTCGAGTCCCTCCGGGCGCGTTTTTGTTATTATGGACACTGATACTATTTACATGCAGCAAGCTCTGTATGAGGCGAAAAAAGCCTTTGAAGAAGGCGAAATTCCCATTGGTGCTGTGGTAGTTTACAACGGGAAAATAATTGGAAGAGGACACAACCGAACAGAAGCCCTGCAGGATGCAACTGCTCATGCTGAGATTATATCTATTACTGCTGCGGAAAACTACCTCAAAAACTGGCGTCTCAATGGTGCTAAATTATATGTCACCACAGAACCGTGCATAATGTGTGCAGGCGCTATTCTACTTTCCCGGATAGATGAGGTTATATTTGCCACAGAGGAACCCAAGTTCGGAGGTGTGGTTTCACGAACCCATGTTTTTGATATTGAAGGACTCAACCACAAAGTAAAGTATAGGAAAGGGCCTCTTGGGGACGAGGCAGCACGCCTTTTACGAGAGTTTTTTCTGAAAAAAAGGGTTAAACAATAGTTGTATCTCTTTTTACGCTGTACCCACCTGTCTTAAGAAACAGGTCTCTGAGGTAAGCCATTGCCCTCCTTATCCCCTCTGTGACCACCAGATAGGAGGTATCATCAAGAACAATCCTCGCCTCTTTATCAGTAAAATACACCCTGAAATAGGTCTTCTGCACAAACCCTTCTTCCTTAACGAGGACCGGGAAAAGAAAGTCACTTCCCCTCCTGTATGGTCTTTCAATGTAAAACAGCACTGTCTTTTCCTTTAATCTTTTAGGCAATACATCTGGTATCTCCCTTTCCCCTGTTATCTCCATTATTACATGTGCCATACGCCCTCCTTTGTCGTACTTTAACTCTGGATACTTCCCATAAAAAGCAAGTGGCAAAAGCCTGTAATACCTTATTTCCCTTCCCTCCTGTACCCATCTTGTCTGGTACTTTGTATAAAAAGGGAAAAAGGGTTCTTCCTGCTCATACACATCAAATATACCACTTGCATTTTTTATTATATCCTCTTTCAACACATCTGCGTCTGTTGCAAGGTACAATTTCCCATCTCTTCTTAAAATCCTGTGTATTAAAAGAAGATTTTTTCTTGCCGTAACCCTTCTCTCAGGATGGCGAGGCCACGGGTCCGGGAAATTGTATATAACCCTGTAAACAGAATGAGCAGGCTCAATAATGGAAAAGAGAAGAAAGGCATCAAATTTTATTGTTCTGACATTGAAAAGCCCATGCGATTTCAATTTTCTCGTGAGTTTTAAAACAGAACGTGATGAGATTTCAACACCAAGATACCCATGCTCTTTTTCCTGTGACGCAAGGTTTACAAGGAAATCCCCATTGCCAAATCCCACCTCTATTGTAAACTTATCTCTATCATCAAAATAATCTTTTAAATGGAATGGAACTCTAAAATAAAAGGGACTAATAAAATAACACAAGGCGGAACATCCTTTTGAATCTTATTTTCTTCCATATTTTATAAAAAGGCACATCCGGGTTTATGGAAAGATATGTTATAAGTGGCACACCCTTTAAGTATGCATAGGGCACAGGGCCCCAGAACCTTGAATCATAAGAAAAATCTCTGTTATCACCCATAACAAAGTATGTTCCTTTGGGAACCACAATTGGTCCAAAATTATCCCTCACTCTTCTTTCATTCTGAAAGGCACCCTTCAGCCATAATTCTTCATACTGTTTCATGGCAATCGGAGAATTTACCTCCATAAGGGGTGGAATAACATGCATTGAATCCTTAAGTGTTTTGTAAGGCTCGTTAAGAGGTTTTCCATTAACATAAACAACTTTATTTATAATCATTATAGTATCACCAGGGAGGCCTATACACCTTTTTACAAAATCCTGCCTTGTGTTCAAAGGGAAATTAAAAATTACTATTTGTCCTCTCTTTGGTTTTAAAAATCCAATTATCTTCTTTGCAGTATATGGGATTTGCAGACCGTAAACGAATTTTGCACCAAGAAGAAAATCTCCAGGAAGCAGAGTATCTTCCATGCTGCCTGTTGGTATCTCATAAGCCTGAAGGAAAAAGGCCCTGATAAATATAACGACAACAATTGTCCATATCCAGCTTTCTATTTCTTTTTTAAGCCTGTCTTTCTTCACTTTCACCCTCCAGAATTATTCTTGAAAATCTATGCGACCTCAACAAAGACGCTGCTTTTATTATTTCTTTCATACCTATACGTTTGATTTGCTCTTTTATCTTTGTATAATAATTCCTCTCAAGTTTATAGATTCTTTCCGTTAAAATTGTATTCAATATGTCTTTATATGTCTCTCCTCTACGTCTTTCAAGACCTATATAGTAATTCTTCGCCACCTCAAGTTCATTTTCCTTTATCTTTCCACTCAAAACCTCGTCCCTTATCTTTTCAATTTCAATAGATACTCTATCTACATTTTCTTTACCTGTCTCGGCTATCACATCGAAATACCCGGGAAAACGCATGTTTCTTACCACAAAACCTCTATTGAGACCCGATGAAGCATAATATACAAGTCCCAACTCTTCTCTCAACCTGTTAAGAAGCCTCGCGTTAAACGAACCTTCTCCTAATATATAGGATAAGAGTTTAAGCGATAGATAATCTTCTTCATTTTCGATAAGTACAGGTGTAAAAAAGGAGAGATATGCATTGGTAATATGCTTTTTAGATAGTTTGACACTTTGCGCAGCATATTTCTCTGGTTCTTCCGGGGGCTTTAAAAAACTGCCATCAAAATAATCTATTATACCTTCAACAAATTCCACTATTTTTTGTGTTTTATACGATGAAACAACAATTATGTCTACATGGGACTTTGCAAAGACATTGGTGTAAAAGCCCTCAACATCTCTTAAAGTAATATTCTCTATACCATTTTTTGTACCATATGTGCTGTTTGCAAGACTACTCCCGCTGTATACGATTTTATGCACATTTCTTGATAAAATAAACTCCGGGTCCTCCTCTAAAATTGCAATTCTGTCAATCCTCTTTTTTCTAACTATTTCAAAGTCATTTTCATTGAACTCCAAAGAGCCTATAAACTCGGATAGAAGTTTAAAAGACTTTTTAATCTTAAGATTTAAAAAAGCAAAGTTTATGAAACTCTTGGTCAGAGCATTCTGTGCCCTTATCTTTGCACCCAATTTTTCAAGTTTCTCATTGAGTTTACTCCTTTCATTCAAAAGGTCATAAAATACACCACTTAGCCCATTTTTCTTTCCATCAAGATAGGCACCATTATACAAAAGGACAGTACCCCTTGTTATGGGATAATCCCATAAAGGCCTGACAACTATAATCCTTCTGTTGTTCCCGGCATCTACGTCTATTCTCTTCTTTATCATTTTCCCATTAAAATTCCACAGGTTGACTTTTCAAAACCGAAATACTTCTCGTAAACGTCCTTCAGTCTCTCAAATCTAACACTAAGAAGCCTCAGGGGATATCCGTTGAAATCCTCTTCCCCCGAGAGAAGTACGAACTCACCAAGTGAATCTCCAAGTGCCCTTATGCTCTCTCGTGAATACACCATATCAGCATAGAGATTAAAAAGTGACCTTTTAAAACGTTCCTTTGTGAACAGACCTGAAGGGTTCTCAAGAATTTTCCTGAGTTTATCAAGAGCCTTTCTGGGGTCAATCCCATCTTTTATTGTTCCTGTGATGGTGTGAAGTGTACAGGCCTGTGTCTCATAAACCTCCGTAGAAATAGATGTGAAAATCCCTTCTTTTTTAACCAGTTTATTGTATAGATATGAACTTTTTCCATCTCCAAGCATGGTTGATATTACATCCAGATAAACACTATTTTCGTGAGATAGGGGTACGGTCTTAAAAAGTAAAGTTACAACCTGAGTATTAAAATTTGCCCTCCTCATTATAAAAAACCTTTCCTCATTCTGCACAGGCTCAATTTCACAGGAAGGCACTTTGTGATATTTACCCTTTTTTTTCACACCAGAAAAGACCCTCACAGCCTCATCTATTACATTCCTGGTAACATTTCCTGAAAGCACCATGTAAGAATTCCGGGGAGAATAAAACTCCTCATAATAAGACTTAACATCCATCAGAGTAAAATTTTTCAGGTCTTTTTCAACGCCAATTACAGGATACCTATAGGGATGTAAAAGGAACGCCGTATAAAAAAGTCTCTCTGAAAATATTCCGAAAGGGTTGTCTAACACCGTTAATTTCTTTTCGTCCAGAACCACATTGAGTTCCTTATTAAAATCTTGAAATGTTAAATTCTCCATTCTGTCCTTCTCATACTCAAACACCTCTTTTGCAATTGCCTCTGGAAATTGTGCATAAAAAACCGTCGCATCCCAGGAGGTATACGCGTTGGAATCACCACCATAGTAAGGAAGAATTTTTGAAAGATAGTTTCCTTCATATTTCTTTGTTCCTTTAAACATAAGATGTTCAAGAAAATGAGAAATTCCTCTCTGTCCTTCCTTTTCATAACCAGAGCCTGCTCTATAATAAAGGTTCATATAAATTACATCAGGGACAGGCCTTTTTATGTAGTAAATAACAAAACCGTTATCAAGTGTTTCTTTTTCGTATTTTACGGGTTGTATTCTCATGAAAATCTTTTTAAAGCCCTCTCTATCTCTCTTTCTATTGCCTTCTTCCTCAATTCCTCTCTCTTTTCATACTTTCTTTTACCCTTTACAAGAGCAATTTCTATTTTAATAAGGTTTTTTTTCAAATAAATCTTCAAAGGTATTATCGTAAGGCCCTTTTCCTTTACTTTACCAATAAGCCTTTTAATCTCGTATTTATGCAGGAGAAGTTTGCGCGTTCTTTCAGGGTCAATTTTGAGTATGGTATTTTTATCGTAAGGGGATATATGCAATTTCTTTATCCACGCCTCCCCGTTTTTTATCTCTACATAGCTATCTTTCAAACTCACTCTACCCTGCTTCACGGATTTCACCTCAGGACCTAACAGGACAATTCCGGCTTCATACGTCTCCAATATCTCATAATCGTGCCTTGCCTTTCTGTTTTCCTGTATAATGCGGATACTCATCTGGAAATTCTTACCTCTAAATTATGAGTAATTCCTCCTTCGCCATAAAAATCTACAAAGTAATTTAATGTAATAAAACCAGGTTTCAAGCCAACTCCCATAAACAATCCATTTAAAATATCATTGCCACCTCCGAACTTCATAGAGTTGTATTTTGAGGTATATCCTGCGAAAACCGATACTTTCTTGTGTAAAGGGAGCCCCAGACCACTCCAGAAGTCAATACCACCATATGGCGTATATTCAAAAGTAATATAGGGATTTATTTCCTTTAAACTGTAAAAAACTGTATAATCCAGCCTGAAATTTATGGGTTCTACAGGATTAAAGGATATACCAAGGTCCCGAAGAACAAAGTACATTGATAGCCTTTTATAGATGGAGCGAGTGTAGTAAAATGAAACAGAAAAACCAGGGTTATACCAGCCATCAGAAGTTTCAAGATAAACCGCCGGTTTTACAAATAACCTGCCTTCCCTGCTACTATTTAAAATTTCTTTGCCAACAGCCAGACCAACAGCATTGTAATAGAATGAACCTGTAATGTTCCCCTGCGCATCTGTTCTATCCATTTTCCCGGAGGACAATAGAAAAAGTTCAGGATAGAGACCTTTTAAGTCCATGGAAAAATGCGCATAAGGAATTTTGAAGGCTGTGTAGCCTGTTGTTATGCTGTATTTACAGGACACATCATAAAACGGATATGCTCTGTGTAAGGGCAAAATACTGGCATTATAAGAGGTAAAAAACATTGTATAGGCAAGTAATATCTGCGAGAACAACATTTTAACTCTGTATGAATTTGAATTTCTTTATTTTTACAGGGGGGATCCTGTATCTAAGCGGAATACGGGATTCATAAATTTCTGCCTGACCAATATCCTGTGTTCCTTTGCCCACAATCAAATTCTCAGAAGACAACATGTCAAAGAGACTGACGTTAAATCTCATGTTTGTGAGCGTTTTTATGAGTTTACCATTCTCTATGAGAAACGTACCATCCCTTGTCATACCAGTAAAGACCAGTTTCTGTACATCAACCACATTTATGTAGTGAAAACGGGTAATCAATATTCCCTTCTCTGTCTCCTGTATTAACTCATCAAGGCTCCTATCCCCTTCCTTTACCTTGACGTTTTGTAAAATAACTCCGCCCAGAGGACCTGCCGCATGTCCTGTAGATTCTGTTCCAGCTCGCCCGGCTGTTTTTCTATCATAGGCTATGTTTTTGAAAACCCCATTCTCTACAAAAGTCATTTTTCGTTTTTCTACACCTTCTCCATCGTACCTCAATGGGAAAAGCGTATCATCTTCCGGGTCATCTATGATGGTAAGACTGTCTGAAAATACCTTCTCTCCTATTTTCCCTTTCAGAGGAGAATAACCATCTACGTGAGCCTCACCTGAAAATGCAAAATGAGACATAAACGAGAGGAGATCAAAAAATGCGAGTGGTTCCATTATTACCGTATACTCCCCTTCAGGTAAACGGACAGGTTCATCAAATGAAAGTTTTTTATCAATGGTGTCTATGATATTTTCTACATTTATATCAGAACCTCTTCTTATGCTTCTCTGAATCCACACGGTATTATTACTCTTTGGAGATACAGCAAGGATATTAAGCTGGGCATCGTTGAAAGACGTAGTAAGTTCAAAACCTGTTGAATGGAATGTATTTATACGTGTTTTGTAAGTAAAAAAGGCACCATAAAACTCAAAATCCGGGAAACGTTTAAAAATCTCATTAAGGATTGAGGCCCTCTTTTCAGGAGTGAGTTCCTCTATTTCATCGGATACAGACCTATACTCAAGAACCATTTCTTTTTGTAAATCCGGGAGATGAGGGTCCTCCGGGGAAACCTTTGCTATTTCCTCGCTTTTCCTTAGAGCATCTATCAATGCGTCTTTTTCGAAACTACTTGTCGAAGCAATACCGGTCTTCTTACCGTATCTTGAGCGAATTACGACATGCCCTATGTCGTTAAATATATGTTGATGAAAGGTTGAGTTAGCAAACCTTAAAAAACTCACTTCAGCGTCTCCGTAAATAACCTCAAGTCCATCGCTTTTACGAATACGATTTAACTCCTCACCTATTTTTCTTATATCAGTCATCTCTCAAACTCCTCAACGTTTATAATCTTCCCTCCACTTACCACTTTTCTAAACTTACCTCTTAACTTTTTCCCCATAAACGGTGTATTTTTAGACTTGGAGAGAATAAAATTCTCAGTAAGAACATATTCTACGTTCGGGTCAAAAATAGCGATATCCGCCCGTTTCCCCGGCAAGAGAGATCCCCTATCGGTGAGAGAAAAAATCCTTGCAGGGGATTCTGTTGTTGCCTTAAGAAGAATATGTAAAGGTATTTCACCTTTCAAGACAAGTTCAGTGTACAAAAGAGAAAAATAAAAATCGAGTGAAACCATACCCCATGGTGCAGAATTAAAATCTGTGGTTTTCTCATACCAGTTATGAGGTGCGTGGTCTGTAGATATAATGTCAATAGTGCCCTCCAGAAGGCCTTTTATGAGCCCTCTCCTGTGCGCCTCAGTTCTAATTGGAGGATTGATTTTATACATTGGGTCAAAAAGGCTTATGTTCTCCTGTGAGAGGACAAGATGATTTGGGGTGACTTCTGCTGTAACTTTAACACCCTCTTTCTTTGCCTGTCTTATAATATCTACACTGCCCGAAGATGAAAGATGAGCAATATGAAGCCTTCCCCCGGTAATCTCTGCGAGTTTCACATCCCTGAAAACCGCTACTTCTTCCGCGGCAGCAGGGTACCCCTCGAGCCCTTTTTCATAGGAAATAAAAGACTCATGGACAACTCCAAAAGATAGGGTTTTATCCTCTGCATGTGAGATAATAACAGTGTCAAAATATTTTGAGTATTCCAGCGCTCTCCTCATTACGTTTGAATTGTGGACCCATTCTCCATCGTCGGAAAAACCAATTGCTCCTCCCTCTGACATGTCGCCAATTTCTGCAAGTTCATTTCCTTCTCTCCGTTTGGTTATTGCTCCAACAGGGTAAATATCAACAAGTCCCACCTCTTTACCACGTTTTCTTATATATTCCACAAGAGACCTCGAATCCACAGGCGGGTCTGTATTTGGCATTGCAAAAAGAGTTGTAACTCCTCCGTGTATTGCTGCTTTTGAGCCTGTTTCAATATCTTCTTTGTATTCGAAACCAGGTTCTCTCAAATGAGCGTGTGCATCTATAAGGCCTGGAAAGACATACATCCCCTGGGCATCAACAACATTCGCTCCTTCACTTTTTAAATTTTCTCCTATATCCTCTATCACATCACCTGATATGAGTATGTCAAGATTTTTTTCCTCTCCGGAATTCGTATCTACAACACGTCCCCCTTTAATCAGTAATTTCTTCATCCTCTTTCTCTCCGCTTACAAGATGGTAAAGAACTGACATCCTTACAGCAACTCCATTGGTTACCTGTTCAAGTATGACGTTGTTTTTATCTTTAATAATATCAAAATCCATCTCAACACCCCAGTTCACAGGGCCTGGATGCATAACAAGAGGTTTTTTGTCAAGATTATCCAGATCGTGAGGAGTAATTGCAAAAAACTTCCTGTATTCCCTTATGGTAGGGAAAAAACTCCCTTTAAGCCTCTCATTTTGAATTCTGAGCCCCATTACAACATCGACGTCTCTTAGTGCCTCATTTTTATCATAATAAATCCTTGCTCCAAGTTTCTCAAATTCCGGTGGAACAAGAGTGGGCGGGCCAAAGAGCCTGACTTCAGCTCCCATTTTCAAAAGGCCGTAAATATTTGAACGTGCCACCCTTGAATGTCTGATATCACCAGCAATAAGCACTTTAACACCTGAAAGTTTTCCGAGTTTTTCCTTTATCGTCATCATGTCCAGAAGAGCCTGGGTGGGATGTTCGTGCATACCATCACCCGCATTTATAACCGATGCGCCTGTATGTCTTGATAAAAAATGTGGTAATCCAGAGGAAGCATGTCTTACAACAAAGGCATCTATACCCATTGCATCAACATTTTTAAGAGTATCAAGTACTGTCTCCCCTTTTAAAAGAGCGCTTTGAGAACTTGAGACGTTTATTGTGTCTGCTGATAATCTCTTTGCCGCAAGTTCAAAAGAACTCCTTGTCCTGGTGGAGGGCTCGAAGAACATAAAACAAATAGTCTTACCACGAAGAGTCGGGATCTTTTTTATAGGTCTCTGTAACACCTCTTTCATGGAGAACGCAGTCTCAAGGAGAATATTTAACTCCTCTCTGGTTAAATCCTTTAAACCAAGAAGGTCCTTACGTTTTAAACCTTTTTGCATCCTTTGAATTATATATGCTCCCTCATGTCTAATCAATTGGGAACAACGGATGTATGCGGTTTTTGATTACTCTATAGGCGAATAATATATATCTTCCTGAACCTTTTTCCTTATTTCCATAAGTTCTTTTACTTCTACCTCACGTACAAAAAGACTGGCTATATCAGGGTCGAATTGGGAACCTGCATTCTTTTCTATTTCCGCATAGGCAACTTCAGCCGCAAGTGCTTTTCTATATGGTCTATCCGAGGTCATGGCATCATAAGTGTCTGCTATGGCAAAAATCCTGGCAATAAGAGGAATTTCTGAGTCAGCAAGCCCGTAAGGATAACCTCTACCATCCCACCTTTCGTGATGATAGAGCACAACCTTCAAAGCCTCCTGTAAAAATTCAATGTGTTTTAGGATATCAAACCCGATCACAGGATGCTTTTTCATAACCTCCCATTCAGCCTCATTCAATTTTCCGGGTTTAAGTAAAATCGAATCTGGAATTCCTATCTTTCCAAGGTCGTGCAGAAGGCCACCCCAGTAAATATTCTTAATTTCTGACTCCGTCAGTTTCATTTTCCTGCCTATAAGAACCGCATAAGTTGCAACACGTCTTGAATGGAATTCAGTCTCATGCTCCCTGTAATCAAGTGCGTGGGAAAGAGATTCAAGAGTTGCTTTATAGTTCACATTCAAAGAGGCGAGTGCCCTTTTAAGTTCCTCCAGAAGGTATAAATTCTGAAGAGCAAGTTCAACGCTTGCTGCAAAAGTTTTATAAAATTTCACTTTTTCAATGGGTAACTTGCCATCGTCTTTGGTGGAAACAACAAGCACTGCGACTTCCTCACCAAGATAGTCTATAGGAAAAGAATAACTCTTACCTGGTTCAATTATGACATGAGACATACTTTTTGCTCGCTTAATAAGGGGTTTTTTATAGTCAAATCTGTTTTCAATTCCATCTCTCCAGTAGACTTTTACACTCACTTCTCTTTCCTGATCAAGAAACTCCTCTACTTTCATCCTGAACTCATCAATAGACACCGAAGTGGTAAGAGAAAACCCAACCCTATACAATAGGTTTAAATTCCTCTCTTTCTTTTCGAGTTCTGTTATATCTTTTATAGTATGTACAAAAAGGTTCTCACCGTAAACAGTCCTGTGACTAAAAATAGAGGCTTCAAAAACCCTGTTCTCAATGGAAATTTTAGAGGTGGCGTTCTTTTTACCCTCAAGCAGATTAAAGAGAGGACAGTTTTCAGGCACCTTATCTGTTTTTTCAACCACTTCATAACATTTTTTATTCCCCAAATCCTCAGGTTTCACTTTAAATTTTTCGAGGAAAAACTTATTGTACCCGCGTATTTTGAAATCCCTATCAACAAGGAAAATAGGATAAGAAATGGAATTGAGAATATTGTTCTTTTCTTCCCTTTCCAACTTCAGTTTCGTAACAAGTTCAGAATTCTCAAAGGTCTTCTCAAGAATATGCCCAACACTCTCAAAGAACTTCTTTTCAGATTCGGTAAATTGCTCATCCTTCTCAACATATAGCACACCCTTTACCCTGCCGTCCACCTCTATGGGAACAATAAAAGCATTCTGCCCCACATGAGGCTTTTCATCCTCACTAATATAGTAATCAGGATGGTTTAACGCATCATGTATGATAACGCTGCTTTTTTTGCGAAAAACCTCCCATACAATTCCTTCGCCCTCTTTTAACTTCAGGGGTTTCTCAAATTTAACAACTGTTCCATTCCCGCCTTCCGTATAACCGCCACTTACTCTCACAAGTTCACTGGTACTCTCTTTAAAAACAAACACACCCAGTAATTTAACCGGCAAAGACCTCCCCGTAATCTCCACAAAACGGTCTGCGAGTTCCTCTACAGACATATCAGGAGAGGTATTTAGTATAAAATCATAAATTAATTCATAATGCGAACTATTTCCTGTCATGTCTTAATTATATTTTACACACGGTGAAATGTCAATAAAATACATAATGGATTGTTCCCTAATAACTTATAGAAATCATCCAGAATATTGACAGTTCGAGATTTTATACGTATATTATATACCATGATTATAGAAGCACCCATTTATAAAGAGATTTATGGACCTTTAAGGATATTTGAGGTACAGAAGGTCATAAAACTGGATACCGAGACCGAAACAGTCGTCAATAATTTCTTATACAATGTGCCAAGAGAAAAAATCCAGAACCTCCTTTCTGACCTCGCAATTGTTGTGCCTCTTAAAGACGAACTTCTAATTACACTTGACGGTGTACTTAAGGCCATACCACACAAATGTCCCATTATTGTTGTATCCAATAGTAAAATAGAGGCTCCAAATAATTTCCGCCAGGAGGTTGACCTTGTAAAACACTTTGCTACTCTTACAAACTCACAGGTAATCCTCATACATCAGAAGGACAACGGACTTGCAAGAGCATTTGAAAAAACCGGATACATGGATATTTTAGATAGAGACGGTTATATAAGGGACGGAAAAGGTGAGGGAATGGTTGTAGGACTCATGCTCGCAAAAATGATTGGTGCTAAATACGTTGGTTTTGTGGATGCAGATAATTACGTGCCCGGTGCTGTAAACGAATATGTTAAAGATTACGCTGCAGGATTTGTTATGAGTGATTCTCCATACACCATGGTGCGTCTTCACTGGAGACACAAGCCCAAGATTATAAAGAAAAAGATTTACTTTAGAAAATGGGGACGCGTAAGCGAAGTGACAAACAGAATGCTAAACCTTCTTCTCGGCTATCTTACGAGATTTGAGACCAATATCATAGCAACAGGTAATGCCGGAGAGCATGCATTCAGCATGAAACTCGCCAATATTATGGAATTTTCTACAGGTTATTCCATTGAGCCACATGAACTTGTTTACCTGCTCGAGAAATTTACTGGTAACGATGGTAGCGAGGAGGATAAGGATATTTATAATAGCGGAATAGATATACTCCAGATTGAGACACTCAACCCACACTTTCATGAGGAAAAAGGCACAGAACACATACTTGATATGCTACTTTCATCCATGTCCGTAATATACACGAGCAAGATTACACCGGAAGACCTGAAAGATACCATCAGGAAAGAACTCGCAACACATGGAATAAACCTCGACGAGGTAGAGCTCAAAAAACCGCATGTACTCCCGCCAATAAGAAATATTGATTTCAACACCTGGGTTGACACACTCAAAAATAATGCAGAGACCCTGCTCATATTCGAAAGAAATTAATCTACTTTTCACTGATTTAGACGAAACACTTCTTGATGCTAACTATAATATAAAGGAAGATGCGGTAGAACGCATTCTACTTGCATATAAGAAAAATTTTGTAATTATATTCGCATCATCAAAGACTCTGGCCGAGGAACAGTATTATTCTATAAATCTCGGTATACCAATAACTTACATAGTTGAAAATGGGTCTGCCATATACCTACCGGAAAATTGCTTTGAGAATATTTCTCACAAAAAGGGGTGTCGAAAATTTGAATTGACTTCTGTGAGAATAGATACCTTGATATCCATACTGCGAAAAATCGCAAGTATATATCCCGAACTGAAGTTTTATTCTAACTCAACAATAGATGAAATACGCTTATTTACAGGACTTCCCGGACATCTTGTAGAACTGGCTTTAAAAAGAGAATATACAGAGACTATTTTTAAAGGATACAATCCTTCCATCGAAAGAACTTTAAAGGAAAAAGGATTATGCCCTCAAAAAGGCAGCAAGTTTGTTACCATTGGCGGAAATGTTAATAAAGGTAAAGCTGCTCAATTTCTCATTAATCTTTTCATAGAAAACAATTATTCGCCAAGGAGAATAATAGGCATTGGAGACGGAGAAAACGATATTCCCCTTCTCAAAGTGGTCAATGAAGCATACGTTGTAGGCAATAAAATAAGCCTTCCTGGTGCCAGAGCCATCAAATCTTTTACAGATATACCCATATAAGATTTGCCAGTCCCCGGTTTTGCTGTATAATAATTCTAATTATATAAACAAAGGAGTTTTTTATGAAGGTTTCAAAAAACACCGTAGTGGTGATGAACTATGTCCTTCGGGATAAAGAAACAGGTGATATAATTGACAGAAGTGAAGACCATGGAGAACCCATTGCCTTTTTAGTGGGGGCTGAAAATATCATTCCTGGTCTTGAAGAGAGAATGATTGGAATGGAAGAGGGAGAGAAGAAAACCATAGAGGTTCCTCATAGTGAAGCATATGGAGAATGGGATGAGCAACTGGTGCAGAAAGTACCACGTGAGTATTTTAAAGACATTAATCTTGTAAAAGGAATGCCAATTCAGGCACAAACAGAAGATGGTCACATCATAGAAATGGTAGTTATTGATTTCGACGATAATGAAGTTACAGTTGACATGAACCATCCACTGGCAGGACGTGATCTTATTTTTGATGTAGAAATTGTTAAAGTAAGAGAAGCCACCCAGGAAGAGATTGAACACGGACACGTACATTACCATTCTTAATAAGCATAAGCCATTTGGAAAAGTTTGGCAAGGTGAAAAGAGGCGTAAAAGAAGCAATTTTAAACTTACTTTCTCAGAATAGAGAATGGCATCCAACTGCCAGAGAACTTTTCGAGGCGCTGAAAGAAAAATTTCCGCGCCTCGCTTTTTCCTCTGTTTATAGAGCAATTGACTCTCTTATAGCGGAGAAAAAGATAATTTCTTTTAAACTTGAAGACGAAGAGGAAAGAAGATTTGAAATATTTGATAAACTCCATCCCCATTTTAAATGCACAGTATGTGGGAAAGTCTATGATATAGATATTGATTTAAACACTGCATTTAAAGAGTTAGCAGAACTTCATACTGAACATTTAATATACAAAGCCCGTGTGACATATTACGGTATATGCCGTGAATGTTTTAATAAAAAACTTCAGGAGTTTGTAAGAAAATACAATGCTTAACCTGATGATTTTCTTTATATTTGCTGTTCATCCTGATATTCAGGTCTATTTTCAGACTGACACTCTCTCAAAAAAACTATCTTATTTTATCGGAGAAGCACAAAGCAGTCTTGATATATGCTTCCATCAATTTTACGATGAAGAGGTGGTTGACAGTACGCTGAGTGCATGGCAACGAGGTGTAAAAATAAGAGTGATAACAGAATATGATTACTCAGATTACTATGGCGTGCAGAGATTAAAGGGTGCTGGCATACCAGTAATAGATGAGGGGTATGGAGCAAACACAACAGCACACAGAATGCACAATAAATTCATTGTAAGAGATTACAGGGACAATGACACAACAAACGATATACTCTGGATGGGAAGTTTTAATGCCTCAGGTACTACTATGGCAGACAACGTAATGGTAATTAAAAGTGCTGCATTGAGTCATATATTTGAGGTTGAATTTAATCAGATGTGGGGTGATACTGACGACACGCCTAATCCCGCATATTCCCGAACAGGTTCAAATAAATATGACCAGAATTCATATCATGAAGTTACGGTGGACAATATCAGCATATCCGCCTATTTTTCGCCGTATAACAGAATATCCAATTTCGTCCTTGACCTTATAAACCAATCCACACATGAAATAGACTTTCTTATGTTTACATTCACTAATTACAGTATATATGACGCTATGGGAACAAAGCATACATACGGAATATATGTCTATGGAGTACTCGAAGGTCAGCAGGATTATAATAGAAGTGCCTACGACTATTTCCAGGCTCATAATATACCGGTTTACTACGATAATTTTAACTCAGGCAATGGCACATACCTTCACGACAAAATTATGATTATTGACGACAGCATTGTATTTACAGGCTCATACAACTTCACACACTCAGCAGATACATCAAATGATGAATCCATACTCATAGTACACTCACCTGAAATTGCCAACTTATACAAAACTGAGTTTATAAAGCGTTATAATGAGACAGGGCATATCTATGATGTAAATGAATTTTTACACTTCAAACACAGCCCCAATTTAAAAACAGTATGTATGAACCAGAAGGACTTTATAACTTTCTTCCGAAGGCACAGGGGTTTTGTTTTTCACACAGATGGGAGAATAATACATAATCCCAACTTATTTAGAGGTATAGCCCTGGTCAAAGAAAAGAGAACATGGGAAAAGGTGCTGGTAATAAAGTAAAAACTGTATTTGAAATCTCTGCAGGTGGTGTTCTATACAAAAAGGAGAACGATAATTTTATGGTGGTGCTTACAGCGGTAAAAAATAAAACAGTATGGACATTGCCAAAGGGACTTGTTGAAAAAGGAGAGGATACCCGGAAAGCAGCCGTAAGAGAAGTCAAGGAGGAAACAGGGTGTACAGGAGAGCCTGTTACTTTAATTGACAAAGTGCATCTATGGTTTTATTCAAAAGAAAACTCTGAAAAAATAAGGCATCACAAACTCGTGTATTACTACCTTTTAAAGTACGTAAAAGGAGATACAAAAGACCATGATTATGAAGTGGACGAAGCAAGATGGGTTGAAATAAACAGAGCAATTGAGACTGTAACCTACAAAAAAGACCGGGAAATACTGGAAAAAGCAAAGGGGATTTTATATGAGGGCGCTGACCTATACACTGGTTAGATTAACAAGAGCCCTATCTGAAGTGTTTGAAAAGTCAGACAATCCCGAAGAAATATTACACGCACTTTTGTCTGCTATCACGGCTGGAGAATCCCTGGGTTTTAATCGTGCATTTGTAATGCTCTTCGATACAGATGGGAATCTATATGGCTACATGGCAACAGGCCCCGTATCTCCTGAAGAGGCAGACAGGATATGGAGGGAACTTGAAGAGAAGAAACTGTCACTTGAGGACATTATAAACTCTTATTCCGAAGAAAAGGTCAAGGAAGAACGAGAAAAATTTTCATCCATACTGAACAATCTAAAATGTCCCAAAGAGCATATTAACAACCCGGGATGCATAATAGGAAACGTGTTCAAAACCCAAAAAGCTTCCCTTATAAAGACTTACGAACTCAAAGAAGTCCCTGAATACATTCGTATACTTGGCACAGAGGAAATAGTTATTGTACCTCTCGAGGTTGGGAAAAAGAAATTCGGTATAATTCTCGCAGATAATTTCATAACCAAAACTCGCATTACAAGAACGACACTTCTTGTGCTTGAAAGTTTTGCTTTACAGGCTTCCACTGCTCTATCAAAAGCATATTATGTCAAGGAACTTGTAGAAAAAATTAAAGAACTCGAGGATAAAAACAGACTTATACAGGAATATCATAAAAGGACTCTTGAACTTGAGAAGATAGCAAATATAGGTAATCTCGTGTATCATCTTGCCCATGAATTCAAAAATCCCATCGTGGTTATTGGAGGGCTCG
>JALVYB010000012.1 GCA_027038175.1 Caldifarciminota bacterium
TTGTAAAAACCAGATAATGATTGAACTTGAAAGACTTTTAAGAGAGGCAAGGGAAAAGGACGTATCTGACGTTCATCTCAAAGTAGGCCGTGAGCCCATATTCAGGGTTCATGGTAGTTTGTACCCTCAAAGCGAATATGGGGTTATCTCCAAGGACGACATGGAGTTTATCATAGAGTCAATGATAACCCCGGAGCAGGAAGAGCGGCTTAAACACGATTTAAGTATTGATGTGGCTTTTGTAATAGAAGGGGTTGGGAGACACAGGGTTAATATATACAGACAAAAGGGTGAGTGGGCTATAGCCATAAGGCTTATTCCTGCTTTTATTAAGAGTATAACAGAACTTAATCTTCCCCGTGTGCTTGAGAAACTTGCCTTATCAAGAAGAGGCCTTATACTTGTAACAGGTGTGGCAGGTTCGGGTAAATCCACCACCCTTGCTGCTATGCTTTCACATATCAACAAAAATAGAACATGCACCATAATAACCATTGAAGACCCTATTGAGTATGAACTTGAAGATGAAAAAGCCTACATAGTACAGAGGGAAGTAGGGCTTGATACCCAGAGTTTTGCACACGGGCTTAAGGAAGCACTCAGACAGGATCCCAATGTGATAATGGTAGGAGAGATAAGAGACCTCGAGACTGCTCAAACGGCCCTCCTTGCTGCAGAGACAGGACACCTTGTATTTTCAACTTTGCATACACTTGATGCCAGGGAAACTATTAACAGATTTATAGCCATATTCCCCTCACATCAACAGGATCAGATTCGTCTTCAGCTTGCTGCCGTGTTAAGGGCTACAATTGCTCAGAGACTTGTACCAAGAAGTGATATGCCGGGGCTTGTGCCTGCTGCTGAGATTATGGTTAATACTGCAAGAATTTCTGAAATGATTAAGGACCCGTCAAGGACTCATGAGATACAGGATGCTATTGCAGATGGGTTTGTGCCTTATGGAATGCAGACAGTGGACCAATCTCTGTTTTATCTATGGAAAAAAGAGGTTATTTCAAAGGAGACAGCACTTGAATTTGCCACTCAGAGGGAGACACTTGAACTCCGTATGAGGGGCATTTCAAGCGGAGAGGAGGGAAGGAACTGGGAACTCTTTGAAAGAAGAGCGTTAAGAGAGTTAAGGGAAAAGAAGAAACAGGAGGGTAGTAATGGCTAAAATAGATGATGTAATGAATGAATTTGTAGAGCAGGTAGATGAAATTGTGTTTTCTACCATAGTCTCAATGGATGATGCGACACCGGTAACAGGTTATTCCACAGACGAATCTCTTGATATAACAATTCCAGTAGCCTTTATGACAGAGGTGGCAAGAAAAGGTATGATGGCCACAGAAAATTCTAATTTTGGGAAAGCAGAGGATATACTTCTTACAACTGATACAAACTTTATAGTTATGAGAATGATCCCTGGTACAAACTATATGCACTGTGTGGTGCTCACGAAACAGGGGAACTGGGGTATTGCAAAGGTTCTCATGTCTAAGTTTGCCAAGAAATTCAAGGATGTTCTTCCCTGATTGCTTGAAGTTTCGGTAGGGTTAAATTATAATTATTTCACTTACAAAGCGCCGCTAGCTCAACTGGTAGAGCAACGGACTCTTAATCCGTGGGCTGGGGGTTCGAGTCCTCCGCGGCGCATTTTTTATTTTTAGATGTCTCCCATTCTTGTTTTTTTAATTTCAGCAGGATTCTGGTTTAATTCCCCATCAAAAAACCTTTACTCCTACCTTGAAGCACTTGGTGCCAGAAAAAGGGCGTATTCCAGAATTCTTGGTATTGCATCATTTGAATTACCTGAAGCGGCGCTTAAATCTAAAAAATTTAAGGCGTACGATACTCTGTTCATTCCTGTAGCAAAGGGAAAAGTATATGAGGTAGAAAGGATAAAGATACCTAACTATGCAGATAATGATTTTATTTATCGCGTCCTGGGTGTAGATAAATTACATGAGGCCGGTCTTTATGGTCAGGGTATAACGATTGGGGTTTTTGATACAGGTTTTGACTCAACACATCCGGCCATATCTCCTATTTTTTCAGAGGGACGGGTGGTTGCCACCTACGATTTTAACTCTGGCGACCATGTATTGTATAACGGAGAATATGTACCAATTTCAGATTCTCTGGTTTACGTGAACAGGGTCGTATTAAAAGATACCTTTCTTATTTTGTCATACTCTTCTGTTGATAATCTTGCTTTAAACGATAATGCGTATAGTCTTATTGTTTTGATGCCTCATTCTTCAAGAGTACTTTCTCAAAATGAACGTTCCATAGAACCTGATGCAGTTTTAAAAGATGATACTCTTTTTGTGGTCTCAGAAGTGGTAGATGGGGGAATTTTGCAGATTAAGATGTTTGTTATTCTACCTGATAACATGATTCATGCAAAAACTATAACCTCAAGCGTTTCTAACAAGATTTTCCCATCGATCTTTATCGTTAAAGATACAATCTTTGTCTCCTTCATTGATGAAGGTGCTGGAATTCGCAGAGTAGCCCTCCTGGACACGCAGGTCGTAAAAGATGATACAATTTTCATCGATGGTTTTCTAACTTATCAGAAAATGACAGGAGACTATCTTCTGTTTACCACATCAGACAGTATTTATCTTGCGCTTCATCGGGGAGATAGTATCTCATATATCTTCGGGAAAGAGGGGTTCTATCCTGCAATCGATACGGTAAAAAAGAGAGTCTATTTCTCCACCACGTCCGGATTTTACTACTATGATATAAATCAGAAAGATGTTCACCTTATATCTTCTCACCTCCTTACGTCATATCCAGCGATTGACGATACTGGGAATGTATACGTTACTCTTGATGACTATGGAGCATATAAAGTAGAAGACCATGGGTTGAGTAAAATTGCTAATGGGATTTTTGACGAAATTTCCATAAGCAAAGATGATTTTGTCCTCAGGCAGCGTGGAGATAGGGATGTACAGCCCGATACCAGAGACCCATACAATATGCATGGGACTGAAATGCTTTCTATTATAGGCGGATTCTGGGAAGGGAAAATGGTTGGTATATCTCCAATGGCCAATTTCGTTCTATGCAAAACAGAGCGTGGATACTCCCCTAATGGAAACAACTTTGAAAATCCCGTTGAAGAGGATTTCTGGGTTGAAGCACTGGAATATGCCCATTACTATGGAGCCAGGGTTATTTCAAGTTCTCTTGGTTATAGAGACTGGTATAAGCCAGAGGAACTTAATGGAGAAGTTCCCATTTCTTCGAGAATAGCTTCCCGGGCCCTGTCAATGGGCATGATTGTTGTAAATGCAATGGGAAATGCAGACCATTCCAGCATCCCATCCTCTGGGGATACTACCCTTGTCGCTCCGGCTGACGCAAGGGATATTATTGCTGTGGGTGGGTGCGATTCAACTGGCACAAAACCTGCCATATGTTCATATGGCCCCTCAGGTGATGGGAGAATAAAGCCAGAGGTTGTTGCTCCCTTCAATGCCTATTATACAGATTCTTCCGGTGCTACCTACTGGCTTGGTGGTACCTCGGTATCAACAGCTATTGCGGCTGGCATAATCGCCTCTGCATGGAGTGCAATCCCCCATCTTTCTGCGGAGTCTATGAGAGAGTTTGTTCTGAACACCGCAGTCACTCTCCCGGGTTATGCTTCACCCAACAATATCACAGGATATGGAAGAATTGATGGAAAGAAATTGCTTAATGCGCTAAATGCAGAATATAAAAAATCAGGGGACGTTGTTTTTTTAAATCCTTACCCCAACCCCGCTCGTAAAACAGATGCTGTTATACATTTGCCCCTCAAATTTGCTCACAGAGGTGATGGAGTTGTGAAAGTTTATACAATAAATGGAGAGCCTGTTAAAGTGCTAAACTTTGAAAACAGAGGACCTGGAATTATAGACCTTATACTAAATATATCTAATATACCACCAGGTCTCTATATAGCCCTCTGCCATACCGGGTTTGGCAACGCAAGAACACGTTTCGTTATTCTTCCCCGATAAATTCCTTTTTCCCGATTTCTGCAATCGTTTTTGCCATAAATTGAGGAACAGGTAGAGATAATTCCACAAGAGCATCATTTAAAAGTAAGAGCATTTCCTCTTCTTCTTTTTTGAAGTGTTTTCTTATAATGCTTACAACATACTCGACAGCCTGTTCATATCCAACGTTTATTTTTGATATCTCCTCTCCCATGAATACAATAGGCTGGGTAAAGTTTGCGGATTGACTCTCTTTCATGATTTTAATGAGTTTTGTATGGGCAATGATGTTGAAAACCTTAACTTTCCCGAGAAAGTTTGAGAGGGCGAGTACAAGTCTTGAAGTGTATACATTATCCACATCTTCTATATCCATTCCCACTTTAAGATGATACAATCTTTCAAGGAATTCATCCACAAGTTCTCCCTTTATAATATATCCATGTTGAGGTGCTATTATTTCCACTTTTGGAGTGAGCATTCTGATAAGTTCAATTGTTCGCTGAATCGCCTTTGAAGATGGCATGTAAATCTGATGGAAAAGAGCGATCCCTGGCCAGGCTTCCTCATCTGCATATATAGACCTTTTTGACATGGTATTGAGACCTGCCATAAAGTCACCTGTAAATAGCACACGGGTTTCCGGGTCATATACCATCATTGCTCCCCTGAAATGACAGTATCTTGCAGGTAAAAAGTAGATTTTTGAATCACTTCCCGGGATTTCGAAATAAGAGGCCACAAAAGACTCTGCAGCCTTAAATCTTCCCTTTGATACTCCATACATTTTTATAAGTCGCCATGAATCGATTGACCCGATAAGTATGGAGTTTTTTGCTCTCATTAGTAATGGCAAAACATTGGAGGAGACATCGGGGTCCTGATGGCTTACAAAAATAAGATCAAGGTTTTTTATACCCCCTATCAATTCGTTAAGTGAGTCCTCAAGGCGTGGAAGGTCAAGTTTTGTACCCGGATCCATAATCATATTAATACTCTGTTTTCTCTTAAATCTATTGAGAAGAATGCCGAGTCCCTGATTCTTTATCGGAAACTTTCTAATGTATATATTTCTATGAAAGTCTTTTTCGTCTGACTGAAGTTTATAGTAGTTCTTTGCAATTTCGACAATTTGGTGCATTTTGAACCTCCTGTTAATTTGATAAACTATCAGATTATAATAGTTACAGGTTGAAAAATCAACAAGGGTGTTTAAATGGTGGAGTGGGGGGGAAATAAAAAATGGCGGCGCAGGGACTCGAACCCCGGACACGCGGATTATGATTCCGCTGCTCTAACCAGCTGAGCTACGCCGCCAGTTTTAAAATTTTAAAATATAATATGTGAATGGTCAAGAAAAAAGTAAAAAAGCAGTGTATACCTTCTTTTTACAGTATAATTACAGGCATGAAGAAGTACTGGAGTGTAGTAGGGTCTTTTTTGATGATGGCGGCTCTTGGTGGGCTTTATGCCTGGAGTATCTTTGTGGAACCCTTAGAAAAAGAGGCAGGGGTTACAACCGGGTTTACACAACTTATATTTGGGATAATTATAGGAATTTTACCGGTAGCCATGGTATTTGGAGGTCGAATAGTTGTGGGATACGGACCGATATTGGCAGGAGTTTTAAGCGCAATACTCTTTGGAACCGGGTATATTATTTCTGGAGTTTTTAGAGCAAGTTCACCATCCTTGCTTATTGGTATAGGTCTATTATCAGGTATTGGGACGGGGTTTGGCTATATTGCTGCGCTCAGTACTCCTGTTAAATGGTTCCCCAACAAAAGAGGACTTATTACCGGTATCTCCACCTCTGGATTTGGGGCAGGTGCCATTTTCCTGTCTTTATTTGTAAAAACGTTGATAAGTAGAGAATTCTACGTGCACAGGATTTTCCTTTATATAGGAATTATTTATGGTATCTTGCTTTTAGTCTCCTCTTTTTTCCTTTTTGAACCAGACAATTTTAAACGAAACAGAAAGAACACCGAACATAAACAAAAATGGCATTTTGATTTCATGAGAAGGAAGGAATTCTGGTCCCTGTTTCTGGGAATGTTCACAGGTTCCTTTTCGGGTCTTGTTATCATAGGTAATCTAAAACCCATTGCGAAATATCTGGCAGTAAATGAGTGGGCGGCTGTTGTGGCTATTTCCGTCCTATCAATAGGAAATACAGCGGGGAGGATTATCTGGGGACATATATCTGATGTTATTGGTGTGCTGAAAAGTATAAGGCTATCCCTACTTTTGCTGGGTATTATTATTGTGTCTCTTTTACTTGTTCCATTAAATACAGTGTTTGTTGTGCTTTCCCTTTTTATCGGTCTTGCTTTTGGAGCAAATTTTGTTCTTTATGCGGCATCTGCATCCATTATTTTTGGAACTAAAAGGCTAAGTGAGGTCTATCCATTTATCTCCTTTGCCTATGGGCTTGGAGGACTCCTTGGGCCACCTATTGGGGGATTTTCCTATGATATTACTTCATCGTATTCCTTTGCAATTTTTATGTCTGCAATAACGGCAATAGCAGGAAGTGTAGTAGTTCCTGCACTTCTTTCCTTTAAAACACTTGACAGTCCTGAAAGCGTGTAATATAATTATAGCACTGATACAACGCGGGGTAGAGCAGGCTGGTAGCTCGTCGGGCTCATAACCCGAAGGTCGCTGGTTCAAATCCAGCCCCCGCTATTTTTTTATATACCCTTGACTAAACTGTTTTTGTGCTTTATCTTATTTGAACTCACAGAGGCCTGTAGCTCAATTTGGGAGAGCACCGGACTCCAAATCCGGCGGTTGGGGGTTCAAATCCCTCCAGGCCTGTAGACGAGGAGGAGTGACAAATGAGGATTAAAATTGCTTTGCAGTGCAGTGAGTGTAAGAGGAAAAACTACATAACTTCTAAAAATAAAAAGAAGACAACGGGGAAGATTGAATTAAGGAAATATTGTCCTCATTGTAGAAAACACACGGTGCATAAGGAAGTTAAACTATAGGTGGAGAAATGGCTAAGGTCGTTGAATTTATAAAAGAGTCTATTAATGAATTTAAAAAGATTACATGGCCCACAAAGGAGGCGTTGGTCGGTGGTACAATAGGAGTATTTCTTGTCTCCTTCTTTTTCGTTGTGTATATGTGGGTTCTTGATTTAATCTTTGCTAAACTAATACAGATAATACTCGGGTAGGTGGGACCGGATGAGTGATAAAGAAGCTCAAAAAGAGCAAAAGGGTAAGAAGTGGCTTGTTTTCTGGACCTCTGGAGGAAGAGAGAGGCGGGCAAAAAGGTCGCTTGAGAGGGTGCTTGCTGAGAGCGGTCTTCTTGAATATGTGGAAATACTTCTGCCAATGCAGGTGCTTCCCAAAATAAGGAAGGGGAAAAGGGTGCTTCTGGAAAAACCCATTTATGGTGGATATATAATTATTGGAATTGATAACGATGAGGAGATTATTCAGAGGGTGATAAGAGAGGTGACATCAACCAATCTTGTTAAGGCGCTTATTGGTAAGGACTCTATCGTCTCCCTCACAGATGAAGAGGTTAGAACAATTAAAGATATGGAGGCAAAGGAAAGGCAAAAGAAAGAAAAGGAAATACCGTTTCTTGAGGGTGAAGTTGTTAGAATAGTTAATGGGCCTTTCGCAGATTTTCAGGGTAAGGTTGCAGAGATTTACCCGGATAAGTTAAAATTAAAGGTGCTTGTAGATATTTTTGGAAGAACCACGCCTGTGGTTCTTGACTTTTTAGAGGTCGAGAAGATTTAAAAGGAGGAAGCGATGCCCCCTAAGAAGAAAGAAGTAATGGCTATTGTTAAATTACAGATACCGGCGGGTCAGGCTAACCCTGCGCCACCAGTGGGTCCTGCGCTTGGGCAGCATGGTGTGAATATTATGCAATTTGTCCAGCAGTTTAATGCCAAGACCAAAGGAATGGACCCGGATCTCAAGGTCCCGGTGGTAATCACAATATACAAAGATAGGAGTTTCGATTTTATTACAAAGACCCCGCCAGCTGCAGACCTGCTTAGAAAGGCTGCTAAGATTGCTAAGGGTTCCGGAGAGCCTAACAAGGTAAAAGTGGGAAAGGTAACCAAAAAGCAGATAGAAGAGATTGCCAAGTTGAAAATGCAGGATTTGAATGCCTACGACATTGAGGCTGCAATGAGAATTATTGAAGGAACAGCAAGAAGTATGGGTATAGAAGT
This sequence comes from Caldifarciminota bacterium, assembly GCA_027038175.1. Lineage (GTDB taxonomy): Bacteria > Hydrothermota > Hydrothermia > UBA1063 > CAJXJZ01 > CAJXJZ01. The sequence goes on from JALVYB010000012.1 coordinate 8,212, forward strand.
GGTGGAGGGATAAAATGGCAAAGCATGGTAAAAGATACTTAGCATTACTTGAAAAGGTTGAGAAGAAGGACCTTCCTCTGGATGAGGCGGTGAAAAAGGTTAAGGAACTTAAGAGTGCGAAATTCGACGAAACTGTTGAGGCTGCGATTAGGTTGGGGGTTGACCCAAGAAAAGCAGATCAGATGGTAAGAGGTGCAGTGGTGTTGCCCCATGGGACTGGAAGGCAGGTCAAGGTTGTTGTGATTACAAGGGGTGAAGGTGAGAAGGAGGCGAAAGAGGCAGGAGCAGATTATGTTGGGTATAAAGATATTTTAGAGAAAATTAAGGGAGGGTGGCTTGATTTTGATGCAGTGGTGGCCACACCCGATGTAATGCCAGACGTGGCAAAACTTGGTAGGATACTCGGTCCACGCGGTCTTATGCCAAGTCCTAAAACAGGGACTGTTACCAAGAATGTAGGAGAGGTTGTTAAACAACTTAAGAAGGGTAGAATAGAATTTAGAGTGGATAAGACAGGGAATATTCATGCACCTATAGGCAAGATTAGTTTCCCGGAAGAACATCTTAAGGAGAATCTTCTTGCACTGGTTGAAGAATTGCTCAATTTAAGGCCGAAAACTCACAAGGGCACGTACATAAAAAGTATTCATCTTGCGCCAACAATGGGGCCTTCTGTGAAGGTTCAGGTAAATAGCGTTTTAAATGAATTGGCTAAAAAGTGAGGTAGGTCATGGTTAAGCAATATAAAATTGATAAGGTGAATGAAATTAAGCAGAAACTTCAGGAGGCAGAGGGTTTTTATCTTGCAGACTATACAGGGCTCACTGTCGCAGAGTTTCAGGAACTCAGAAGAAAGTTAAGGGAAGCTGAGTCAAAGATTGTAGTCACGAAAAATACTATGGCTGCTATTGCTCTTAAGGACCTTGGAAAGGAGGCTGCCATTAAACATCTTGAGGGGCCTAATGCCATAGTCTATGCCTATGGAGATTCGGTTCAGGCTTTGAAAACAGTTATAGAGTTTTTTAAAGAGGTAAAGAAGGGTAAGGTAAAAGTTGGAGAGATTGACGGTCAAATAGTGGAAGGTGAAGCCCTTGAGGCGATAGCAAAGTTGCCCAGCAAGAAAGAATTACAGGCAATGGTTGTGGGTGGCTTGAATTCATTACTCTTCAGATTGGTCTATGCTTTGAACTGGCCAATTTATTCCTTTGTAAATGTTTTAGAACAAATAAGAAAAGAAAAAGAGGAGGCATAAAATGTCAGAGAAAAAGAGTGTTGCCGAAATAGTCTCCATGATAGAGTCTCTTACAGTCCTGGAGCTTTCTGAGCTAATCAAGGAGCTTGAGGAAAAGTTCGGCGTATCAGCAGCAGCACCTGTCGCAGTAGCAGCAGCACCAGCAGCACAGGGCGGACAGGCAGCCCAGGAAGAGGAAAAGACAGAGTTTGATGTTGTACTCGTAGATGCGGGTTCTCAGAGAATAAAAGTTCTTAAAGAGGTGAGAACTATCACAGGTCTTGGCCTTAAGGAAGCCAAGGAACTTATTGACAGTCTTCCAAAGCCAGTGAAAGAAGGAGTATCCAAGGAAGAAGCAGAAAAAATTAAGAAGACTCTCGAGGATCTTGGCGCAAAAGTAGAGATAAAATAACGTACAGGCCCATTTGACAAGAAAATTCAAAAACATGCCCACAGTTAGGTGAAGACTGTGGGTATGTTCTATTTTATTATTTTTACACCATGAGGAGGTGTAACTTTGGTTGGTAAAATTAAACGTAAGGGATATAAACCTGAGACCTATGAGATGCCAAATCTCCTCATAGTTCAGCTCGAGTCCTTTAAGGAGTTCCTTGCAGAGGACGTCGAGCCTGAACAGAGGAGTAAGAGAAGTCTTCATGGAGTGTTCAAAGAGAGTTTCCCCATTGAAGACATCCATAAAAAGTATATTCTTGATTATATTGATTACGAGGTTGGAAAGCCGAAGTTTACAGTTAAAGAAGCCATAGAAAAGAGTCTTACCTACTCGGTTCCACTCTGGGCTAATCTGAAGTTACTTAAAAGGGACGAGGAAACAGGGGAGTTTAAAGAACAGATTACGCAGAAAGTTTATATGTGCGAAGTTCCCTATATGACTGAAAGGGGAACTTTTATTATCAATGGAGTTGAGAGAGTAATAGTAAGCCAGCTGCATCGTTCCCCAGGTGTGTATTTGACGATAGATACCAAGGGCATTCCCGTTTATAAAGCACTTTTAGTGCCCTATAGGGGCCCCTGGGTAGAGTTTACGATTGATGGTTCCAAGAATTTCAGCGTAACTGTTTCTAAAAGAAGAAAAATTCCTATTACAAGGCTCATAAGGGTTCTTAACAAACTTGATGATGAGGGAAATCTTCGTGACGTTTCCATGTCAGAGGTGCTCAAAAAACTAATTGATTATAAAGAGTTTTCCCTAAGTGATATTGAGAAAGTGGAAGATAAGTCAAGATACATAGTTTTAGACGATATTGTTGATAAAAGCACAGGTGAGGTAATCAAAGAGGCACCATTTGAACTGGGGGACATTTCTGTTGAAGTTTTAAAGAAACTGGGATATGAGAGGATTACAATAGGCGATTTAAAAGAAGAGTCCTGTGATATTATTTATTCTACCTATAAACAGGATAGAATTAAAGATGAGGATGGGGCCATTGGAAATGTTTACAGGACTTTGAGGTATACTCCACCGCCTGAGGATAGAAAGGAGGCCGTTGAGTACATAAAGAGTGTATTCTTTGACCCCAAGAGATTCCTCCTTGGTGAGGTGGGTAGATTTAAAGTTAACATGAGATTGGGACTTGATATAGAGCCTGACGTAGATACCCTCACAGAGGAGGACTTAATTGCAATTGTTAAACACCTTATAGATTTTTACAGGGGAAAGGAAAAGGAAGATGACCTTGAGGACCTTTCCAACAGAAGAGTAAGAAGGGTAGGTGAACTCCTTTACGAACAGTTTAAAATAGCCTTTACCAGACTTACAAGGGTTGTAAGGGAAAGGATGTTGCTTGATAGAGACCAGAACCTTACTCCCAAAAAACTCGTAAATCCTCGACTTGTTACATCGAGTCTTGTCGCGTATTTTACAAGCGAAAGACTGTCACAATTCCTCGATCAGAACAACCCGCTCTCAGAATTAACACATAAAAGAAGGTTATCTGCATTGGGAAAGGGTGGTCTTACAAGAGAAACAGCTGGATTTGAAGTAAGAGACGTGCATCCGTCCCATTTTGGCAGATTGTGTCCGATAGAAACGCCAGAAGGACAGAATATCGGGCTTATAACTTCTTTGACAACTTATGCTAAAATAGATAAATACGGATTTATCACCACTCCTCTCAGGAGAGTCCGTAATGGACATGTTATATGGGATGAAGTCCTTGAAATGACCGCGCAGGAGGAGAGAGAATATAAAATAGCACCGGCTGATACCCCTGTTGACCCAAAAACTGGAAAAATTTTAGTGGATGATGTGTGGGTCAGGTATCAGGGACAGTATCCCCTCGTTAAGGCAAGCGAAGTTGATTTCATAGATGTTTCTCCAAGACAACTTGTTTCACCTTCTGCTTCCTTAATTCCGTTCCTTGCACATGATGACGCCAACAGGGCTCTCATGGGATGTAACATGCAGAGACAGGCAGTTCCTCTTCTCGAACCAGAGCCGCCTATTGTTGGAACCGGTATGGAGACAAAAATCGCCTATGACTCTGGAGCAGTGGTGGTTGCAAAAAATTCTGGTGTGGTGAAAGAGGTGGATGCAACACGTATAGTTATTGAACCAAAGTCCAGAAAGAGGAAGCATTTCCTTGAGGAAGGTGTTGATATATATGAACTTACCACTTTTAAGAAATCTAACCAGAACACTGTTATCCATCAGCGCCCGATTGTAAAACCAGGGCAGGAAGTTAAAAAAGGAGAGGTTATTGCTGATAGTTCTTCTACACATATGGGAGAGCTTTCTCTTGGGAAGAATCTTCTTGTTGCTTTCCTTCCCTGGTATGGATACAATTTCGAGGATGCTATTATTCTATCAGAAGACCTTTTGAAAAAGGATACTTTCACATCAATTCATATCCTCGAGTTTGAGGTTGAAGTGAGGGAAACGAAACTCGGTCCTGAGGAAGTAACAAGGGACCTCCCCAATGTTCCTCAGGATGCTCTTAAGAATCTTGACGTAAACGGGATAGTAAGAATAGGCACTCATGTTAAACCCGATGATATTCTCGTTGGAAAGGTGAGCCCAAAGGGTGAAAAAGAACTATCTCCAGAAGAAAGACTTATCTACGCTATTTTCTCAGAGCAGGCCAAGGAAGTGAGAGACACTTCAAAGAGAGTACCACCAAGTGTTGAGGGTGTGGTAGTAGATGTTGTGGTCCTCTCCAGAAAGAAAGATGACCCTCTGTCTTTGAGAATGATGAGAGAGAGGAAGAGAAGAGCGGAGGAAAGCGCGGATACATTTAGAAGAACCCTGAAGTCAAGACTTAAGGATGTCCTTGCAAAACTCCTTGACGGAGAGGTCGCTCAGTCTGATATAACAGGAAGAGCCAATAAGTTAATCTTCAAAAAAGGTGAAGTTATTAAGGGAGAAGAACTCTACAAGCATGACCCTCTGCGTCTCCACTTTGGCGATAGAATAGTAAAGGATGATGAAAAAGAGGAGCAGATAAGGTTTTACATGGAGGAGGCAAGGAAGGTTGACAGGCAGATTAAGGAAAAATTGGATTACGAACTCCAGCAGATTGAAAGAGGAGATGAGTTACCTCTTGGTGTAAGGCAGTTAATAAAAGTTTATGTGGCTCAAAAGAGGAAACTGCAGGTTGGAGATAAACTTTCAGGAAGACACGGGAATAAAGGAATTGTAGCAAAAATAGCGCCTGTTGAGGATATGCCGTTTCTTGATGATGGAACACCTGTAGATATAGTGCTCAATCCTCTTGGCGTGCCTTCACGTATGAATGTCGGGCAGATACTGGAAACGATTCTGGGTTGGGCAGGCAAGGAAAAAGGCATTTACTACGCTGTGCCTGTTTTTGAGGGATTCACCATTGATGAGGTGCAGAAGGAACTTAAAAAGGCAGGTTTGCCTGAGAACGGTAAGGCCATGCTTAGAGACGGAAAGACCGGGGAGTACTTTGACTCAAAGGTTACAGTTGGTTACATGTACATGATGAAACTTATCCATATGGTGGAGGATAAGGTACATGCAAGGGCAATTGGGCCGTATTCTCTCATTACCCAGCAGCCTGTAGGTGGTAAGGCACATTTCGGAGGACAGAGATTCGGAGAAATGGAGGTCTGGGCACTTGAAGGATATGGTGCAGCCTATACCCTTCAGGAGATGCTTACCTATAAATCGGATGATGAGAAAGGTAGAAACAAACTCTATCAGGCCTTGATAAAGGGTGAGGAGCCTCCAGAACCAGGTATCCCTGCTTCCTTTGAAGTGTTGATAAAACATCTCAAAGGTCTTGGACTTGATGTAATAATAGAAACAGAGGGGTAATTTAATGGCAAATCTTAAAACAGATCCAAAAGATATAGTAGCCATTGGGTTAAAACTGGCCTCTCCTGAAGTAATAAGGAGCTGGTCATATGGAGAGGTCAAGAAAGCAGAAACCATCAACTACAGAACCCAGAAACCAGAAAGAGATGGTCTGTTTTGTGAGCGTATATTCGGTCCTGTAAAGGACTATGAATGTGCCTGTGGTAAGTACAGAGGTAAAAGATACAAGGGTATTATCTGTGACAGGTGTGGGGTGGAGGTTACAACCTCTCATGTGAGAAGAGAGAGAATGGGGCACATAGAACTTGAGGTTCCTGTGGCTCATATATGGTATTACAAGGTTCCACCCTCAATTATGGGAACGTTGCTTGACCTCACAATTCGAGAACTTGAGCAGGTACTCTACTATGATGCCTATATAGTCACAGACCCGGGAACGTTTCAGGATGAACTTAGAGTGGGTCAGGTTCTCACAGAGAAAGAATATCAGGAATATATGGAAAGGGTTCGCGAGGGCAAAAACCTGTATTTCGAAGCAGAAATGGGTGCAGAACCCATTGAAAAAATACTCAAGTCCCTCAATCTCGAAAAACTTTCCGCAGAATTAAAGGCTAAAATAAAGACAGAAAAGTCCATCTTTATAAAGAGCAAACTACTCAAGAAAATAAGGATCGTTGAGGCATTTTTGAACTCTGGCAATAGACCGGAATGGATGATTCTCAATGTAATACCCGTTATTCCTCCGGATTTACGTCCGCTTGTGCCACTTGAAGGTGGTAGATTCGCAACAAGTGACTTAAACAATCTATACAGGAGAGTGATAACCAGAAACAACAGACTTAAAAACCTTAAAGCCTTACACGCTCCAGAAATTATATTAAGAAACGAGAAGAGAATGCTACAGGAGGCTGTGGATGCACTACTGGATAACTCCAGAAGACGCAGGCCGGTGACAGGAAGAGGAGGAAGAAAACTCAAATCCCTTTCAGATGCCTTAAGAGGTAAAAAGGGACTTTTAAGAAGAAATCTCCTTGGTAAGCGTGTTGATTATTCAGGACGTTCTGTAATTGTTGTGGGACCAGAACTCAAGCTCAACCAGGTTGGACTTCCCAAGGGTATGGTTATAGAACTCTTTAAACCAATGGTGGAGCACAAACTTGAGGAGTCAGGTGTTGCCGATTCAATCAGACAGGCAAGAAAACTACTTCAGGAAAAGGATGAGAGAGTCTGGAGGTTGCTGGAAGAGGTTACAAGACAGCATCCTGTGCTTTTGAACAGGGCGCCTACACTTCACAGGGTTTCCATACAGGCCTTTGAACCTGTTCTTATTGAAGGGAAAGCCATAAGGCTTCATCCACTCGTATGTACGGCATACAATGCAGACTTTGACGGTGACCAGATGGCTGTGTATGTCCCCACATCGCTGGAAGCCCAGACAGAGGCTCATACCCTTATGCTGGCACCGAACAATATACTTTCCCCAGCGAATGGTAGACCTCTGGCAGCCCCTACAAAGGATATGGTTATTGGCCTCAACTACCTTACAAAGGCAAAAGACGGAGCAAAAGGCGAAGGTAAGTATTTCTCATCCATTGAAGAGGTATTTATGGCGCTCAATGAAAAAGCAGTTGACCTTCATGCGAAAATAAAGTTGCTATGGAATGGAGAGATTATAGAGACCACACCGGGTAGAGTCGTGTTCAATGAAATCGTGCCAGAGGAAATGAGGTTTTACAACAAAGAACTTGAGAAAAAGTCCCTTCAGCAGATTACAGCAGAATCTTATAAGAGGTTTGGAATAAAGACCACCGCGATTTTCCTTGACGACATGAAGAATCTTGGATTTCTTTATTCCACTCTTTCAGGTGTTACTTTCGGTATAGATGACCTTATAGTGCCAGAGGACAAAAGGGAGATTATAAAGGATGCCCTGGACGAGATAGCACGCGTTGAGAATGCATTCAAGAAGCAGATGATTTCAAGGGTTGAAAGGTATCAGAAGATTCTGGACGTGTGGACGAGAGCAGCAGACGAGATAAAGGACAGGATGATGGAGGAAATGGCCAAGGACAAACAGGGTTTTAATCCCATCTACATGATGGTAAACTCAGGTGCAAGAGGTAATGTAGACCAGGTAAAACAGCTTGCCGGTATGAGAGGACTTATGGCAAGGCCTAAAAAGTCAGGAGAAACGCTTGGAGAACTTATTGAGACACCGATTATTTCCAACTTTAAGGACGGTCTTAAGGTCCTTGAGTACTTTATTTCCACACATGGCGCCCGTAAAGGACTATCAGATACGGCTTTGAAAACTGCTGATGCAGGACATCTCACAAGAAGACTTGTTGATGTGGCCCAGTCTGTGGTGGTTACTGAGGAGGATTGCGGAACGATAACCGGTAGGAAAATAACTGCGCTTAAAGATGGTGAAACCATAGTGGAGCCATTGAGGGAGAGAATCGTAGGTAGAGTGGCCCTTGACGATATAGAGCATCCTGAAACCGGCGAAATTATAGTGGAGGAAGGCCAGGAGATAACAGAAGAGGCTGCTCGTAAGATAGAAGAAGCCGGTATTGAAGAGGTTTATGTGAGGTCAGTGTTACACTGTGAAGCAAAGCGCGGTGTATGTGCAAAATGCTACGGGAGAAATCTTGCTACAGGTAGAATGGTTGAGATAGGAGAGGCGGTAGGAGTTATAGCAGCACAGTCTATTGGTGAGCCTGGTACTCAGCTTACCTTGAGGACCTTCCATACAGGAGGTGCTGCTGAAAGAATAGCAGAGGAATCAAGGGTTGTTGCTCCGTTTGATGGTGTTGTAAAGTATGAATCACTTAAGGTTGCTGCTAAAGGAAACAAGAAGAATAAAAAGTACATAGCACTGTCCAAGCGCGGCAAAATAGTGCTTGAGTCTAAGGATGGAAAGAAGAAAAAGGTATATTCTGTGGAATATGGTTCTACAATTTACTATGGAGAGGGAGATAAGGTTAAGAAGGGAGACACTGTTTTTGAATGGGAGCCTTACAGTTTACTCATACTCACAACACAGAAAGGTGTGGTTAAGTTTGTAGATATTGTACAGGGTGTTACGGTTAAAGACCTGATGGAAGAAGACAAGGTTGAGAGAGTTATTGAACTTGATAGGTACAAGAGATACTATCCAAGAATACAGGTGGTTGACCCTGAAAGTGGAGAGGTGCTTGAGGAAATCAATCTTGTTAGAGAGGCACGTCTGGCAGTTAAAGATGGTGACCCTGTAGAACCTGGAGATATTGTGGCAAGGGTTCCGAGAGAAGCGGGAAGGACAAGGGATATTACAGGTGGTCTTCCAAAGGTTGAGCAGCTCTTTGAAGCACGTTCACCTAAAGATAAGGCCCTCATTGCAGAGATTAGTGGTAAAGTCTCAATTACAATGGGTACGAGAGGACTTTTGCGCGTAAAAATAGAGTCAGATAGTGGAGAAACAAGGGCGTATAATGTACCCTTTGGAAAATACTTCCTCGTGAATGATGGTGAGTATGTGGAGGCAGGTGATCCCATTACAACAGGCCCTGTTGACCCTCATGACCTTCTGAAGGTTAAAGGAAAAGAGCACGTGCAGGAATTCCTTCTTGATAAGATTCAGGAAGTTTACAGGCTTTCCGGTGTTAAGATAGATGACAGGCATATTGAAATCATAGTAAAGCAGATGATGAGTAAGGTTCAGGTACAGAATTCCGGCGATACAAGACTCATCGTTGGTGACATTGTTGATATATCGCTTATTAAGGAAATAAATGCAGAGACCGAAAGAAGAGGAGGAGAGCCAGCAAAATACAAACCGGTACTTCTCGGTATAACCAAAGCCTCTCTGAAAACGGAGAGTTTCCTTGCTGCTGCATCTTTCCAGGAAACTACCAAGGTACTTGCAATGGCTGCGATAGAGGGTAAGAAAGATAGACTGCGTGGCCTCAAGGAGAATGTGATTATAGGTAACCTTGTGCCAGCAGGTACCGGTATCAGAGAGTACAGGAATCTGAAACTTATTGAGGAGATTAGAGAAGAGGAAGAAAAAAGAAAGGGAATGCAGGAAAACATGGAGGAGAATCTTTAAAAGCGAAAAGGAATTTTTGTTAAATAGTTCTAACCGTTTGACGTAACAGCAGTTCTGGTTTATCATATAGTTCCTGCAATGTAAAGAGGAGGAGTATATGCCAACTATAAATCAATTGGTGCGTAAGCCAAGGAAAAAGAAGGTTAAGAAGTCTAAATCTCCCGCTCTTGAGGGAAATCCTCAGAAGAGGGGAGTTTGTATCAGGGTGTATACAACAACACCCAAGAAGCCGAATTCTGCTTTAAGGAAGGTAGCAAAGGTGAGATTGTCCAACGGAAAAGAAGTCGTTGCTTATATTCCCGGTGAAGGGCACAACCTTCAGGAACACTCCAATGTGCTTGTAAGGGGTGGCAGGGTTAAGGACCTGCCGGGAGTTAAATACCACATCATCAGAGGTACACTTGATGCAGCTGGTGTTGAAGGAAGAAGGAACTCACGGTCTCTTTATGGTACAAAGAAGCCCAAGGATTGAGGAGGTTGAATTATGAGGAGAAGAAGAGCACCTGAGAGACAGGTTGCACCTGACCCAAAATACGGTTCATTACTTGCAGCAAAAT
>JALVYB010000013.1 GCA_027038175.1 Caldifarciminota bacterium
GGTTCAGTGAAAGCGATGTAAGACCAACTGCAAGGGACACGCAGGGAGTTAAGGGAATAGCCCTCGCGCCTCATGAGTGGGTTGTATCAATGGCTGTGCACAAACCAGGTCGTACCCTTCTTGCGGTTACAGAGTATGGTTATGGTAAAAGGCTCAATCCTGAAGATATAAGAAAAACAAAGCGTGGCGCAAAAGGTGTGAGGATTATTAGAATAACCCCCAAAACCGGCAAACTCGTTAGACTTCGTGCAATAGGTGATGAAGACCATGTAATATTCCTTACAAAGAGCGGCACAGTAATAAGATTGAAGGCAGAAGAGATAAGAACACTCGGCAGGAACGCAATGGGCGTCAGGCTAATGAAGGTTAAGGAGGACGATGAAATTATAGATGTGGATATAATAGAGGAAAAAGGATACGTGAAAGAAGGAGAGATGTTTTGAAATTCATAATACTTTTGAATTTTTTGTTGCCACCTGTTAGTAGTACCCCGATTTCCTCTCTTATTGTACCTGGAAGTTATCAGATAAAAACAGAACATAAGAGAGGCTACGGTTATCTTTTACTGGATGCGGTGCTGATGGGTGGATATTTTTACACGAGAAAGAAGATGGGCTCAATAAGAGAGTCGTATATAGAATTTGCGAGAGAACATGCTACATCGCGTGTAATTAATGACCCTGTTATCCTCAATTTACTGGAAAAATACAGGTCGTATGATGAGTATTATGAGATGTTGTACAGAGAGGCAAGGCAGATTTATCCGGATGACCCTGCAGGTCAGGATGAGTATGTAAAAGAAAACATAAAAACGACTTTATACTGGAATTGGGCTACTGTGGATGATTGGTATTCCTACCAGGATAAAAGGAGATTCTATAGAGAACTCTCAAATAAAACGGTTGTTCTTATGGGATTCATGCTTACAAATCATCTTGCCTCATTCGTAGATGCCCTGATTACTGACAGGTTGCTTAAGAAAAAGGCAAGGGTTCGCACTTCTCTGAGTGCAGAAGAAATATCCACAGAGGTTTCTGTAAACTTCTAACTATATGTTAACTCTAATTATTACCACAATAATCATCTCAGTTTTAATCATTGTGCATGAGGGTGGTCACTATCTCATTGCGAAACTGACGGGTTCGGTTGTGGAGGAGTTTTCTATTGGTTTCGGACCTCCCATATACCAGAAAAAAAAGGATGCAGAGGTTATTTCAATCAGGGCAATTCCATTTGGCGGATATGTTAAACTAAAGGGTCAGGAGCCAAAGGAAACATACGAAAAAGATGATTTCAACGCAAAACCCTATCCTGCAAAACTGTCAGTTGTGCTCGCTGGACCGGTTTTTAATCTCCTTCTTGCCATTTTATTGTATTTTATTCTATATACAGTGGTCGGTTATCCTGACACGAGCATATCAAGAGTTGGCAGAGTTTATAAGGGGCAGGTAGCCTGGAGGGCAGGAATAAGGCCCGGAGATTCGTTTATCTCTATAAACAATAGGCCGATCAAAAACTGGGGGGATTTATGGCAGGGGATAAAAATTAACGATACCAACACATTGGTTTTGTTTAGAGATAAGGATACGTTGACTGTTAGTTTTTATTTTTCAGATAAAGACACTTTTGGAATAGAACCATACCTGCCACCCGTTGTTCAGGCTATAGAAAAGGATGGGCCTGCTTACAGGGCTGGGATACGTAGATATGATACCATTTTACAGGTGGATACAGTAAAAATCACAATGTTTCAGGACCTTGGAGAATATGTAAGAAAAAGGCCCGGAGACACGTTAGATTTTGTGGTGAAACGGGGGAATGACACCCTGAAATTTAAAGTAGTTCCACTATCTGTATCCATAGAAAAAGGTGACACTTTCGGCAAAATTGGTATTGCAGCCTATACCCAGACTGTTAGGATGGGAATTGTAAAAGGTATAGAAAGTGCGTTTATTAGAACATATGAGATTTCTTATCTTACATTGAAATTCCTGTATAATTTGTTTACAGGTAAAGCCTCTTTTAAAAATCTCGGTGGTATTATTACCGTTGGCAGACTTGTGCATTCCTCTGAATCAATGGGAAGCGGTTTTCTTATTAAAATTGCAAGTCTTATAAATCTTTCCGCAGCGCTATCCATTAATCTATTCCTCCTGAATCTTATACCTTTCCCGGCACTGGATGGGTTTCATGCGTTTATTTTTACAGTTGAGGCTATAATAAGAAGGCCTCTTAAAAAGGAGGTTCTTGAGTCCATTCAGTTTGCAGGCTTTGTAGCTCTTGTTATTCTTATGGTGCTCATAACTGCAATGGACATAGCGAAATTATGGCACAGATAAAATTTAAAAATCTTGGACTTGCTATTCGTGGCGGCGGTATAGTTGTTGGCAGGTCTGCACTTTTACACAATCTGAAAAGCGTGAGCGTTGTGGTATTTGCTTCTGACATGTCAGAGAGGGAAATGAATAAAATCTTGAACGTGTTGGAGGAAAAGCATAAAATTTTACATTGCAATAAGACAAAGAGAGAGTTGGGCAGATTATTTGCCCGTGACGAGGTGGCTGTTTTTGGAATTAAAAAAAGATTTGAGAAACTTTTAATACCTACAAAGGAGGAGAAAAGTGAGTCCTCATGAAAATATTGACAAATCAAAGATTGAAAGAGTAATTGCCACCGACTGTGGTAGTACTACTACCAAAGCCATACTCATTGAAAAGAAGGGAGAACATTACAGATTAAGCGCCAGAGGCGAAGCACCGACAACTGTGGAGGCTCCTTTTGAAGATGTAACGAGGGGGGTGCTGAACGCTTTTAGAGAGGTCGAAGAACTTACACATATTAAAATTCTTGAGGGTGAGAAGATAATTAAACCCAAAAAGGATGAAAAAGAGGGCGTAGATATTTACGTTTCAACTTCATCAGCAGGTGGTGGTCTTCAGATGCTTGTTGTTGGTGTGGTGAGACAGATGACTGCAGAGAGTGCGCAGAGAGCAGCACTTGGTGCAGGTGCTATCGTAATGGATGTGATAGCCTCTAACGATGGAAGAATGCCTCACGAAAGGGTTGATTTAATAAGAAGATTGAGGCCTGATATGATTCTTCTTGCAGGAGGCGTTGATGGGGGTACAAAGAAACACGTTATAGAACTTGCAGAGTTGATTGCAGCCGCAGATCCTAAGCCGAGGTTTGGAGTGGGATACAAATTACCCGTTATTTATGCTGGTAACAAAGATGCAAGAGAGGATATTGAAAGAATACTTGGTGACAAAGTGGCACTCGAAATAGTTGATAACATAAGACCTGTTCTGGAGAAGGAGAATCTTAAACCCGCTCGTGATAAGATACACGAACTCTTTATGGAACACGTAATGCAGCATGCGCCTGGATATAAGAAACTTATGAGCTGGACGGATACTCCTATAAAACCGACCCCTGGTGCCGTTGGTTCTCTGGTGGAAAAGGTTGGAAACAAGCAGGATATTGATGTTCTTGGAGTGGATATTGGTGGTGCTACAACGGATGTTTTCTCGGTATTTAAAGATAAATCAGAAGGGCGGAGAGTATTCAATAGGACGGTTTCAGCGAACCTTGGCATGAGTTATTCAATATCCAACGTATTGGTTGAGGCGGGAGTTGAGAATATTTTAAGATGGGTTCCATTCCATATTGACCCATCTGAACTCAAAAACAGAATTAGAAATAAGATGATAAGACCAACAACCATTCCTCAGACGCTGGAGGAACTTATTATAGAGCAGGCAATTGCAAGAGAAGCATTGAGACTTGCTTTTGAACATCACAAGTCAATGGCAGTGGGACTTAAAGGTGTACAACAGGAAAGAACCATTTCTGACGCGTTTGCCCAGAGCCTTGCAGGTGGTACACTTGTAGACATGATGAGCCTTGCAATGATCATAGGGTCAGGTGGAGTTCTATCCCATGCTCCAAGAAGAGTACAATCAGCGCTTATGATGCTTGATGCATTCGAGCCGCAGGGGGTTACCATGTTGACAGTGGACTCTATCTTCATGATGCCACACCTTGGAGTTCTCGCAGATGTGCATGAAGAGGCTGCAACAGAAGTCTTTGATAGAGATTGTCTAATAAGGCTTGGGCACTCAGTTGTCCCTGTAACAGATAAACCCATGAAGGAAGGAAAACTTCTGGCGAAGGTGCATCTTGAAATGCCAGATGGAAGCAAAAAAGACCTCGAAGTCAAGTGGGGTGACCTCTTTAAAGTGCCACTTGGTGTGGGAGAGGTAGCAAAAGCAGTCATAGAGCCCGCCAAGAACGTGGACGTGGGTGCAGGGAAAGGTAAGGTTTTAGAGGTTGAACTTCAGGGTGGTGTGGTTGGACTTATTTTTGATGGAAGAGGTCGTCCTCTTGTTATGCCAGAAAATCCCAAAGAGAGAGTTGAAAAACTATCAAAATGGGTGCAGGCTCTTGATGTCTACCCGCAAGAGGGTTATAAAAAACTTGTAGGAAGATAATTAGTTGCCAAGGAAGTTTGAAGAAGATTCGTTAGAGTACTACTTT
>JALVYB010000014.1 GCA_027038175.1 Caldifarciminota bacterium
TTGACATGTATCTTTTAAAAGGTGGTATTGGGCTTTCCCGCTCAAGAACAGAAAAACTTATAAAAGAAGGTAAGGTTTTAGTTAACAATAAAAAGTCCAAACCAGGTTATAGGGTGAAAGAGGGCGACCATATATACGCAGAATTTGAGGTCTATGAGCCGTTAAAATTGATAGCAGAAGATTTACCTGTTGATGTAATATATGAAGACGACGATGTCTTAGTTATTAACAAACCAAAAGGGCTTGTTGTTCATCCTGCTAAAGGGAATGCTACAGGAACACTTGTAAATTTTTTACTTGCGAAGTACAAGAAATTGCCCACCAACGAACAAAAACAGAGACCCGGGATAGTTCACAGGCTTGATAAAGATACAACAGGCCTTATGGTTGTTGCTAAATCAGAGAGAGCCCTTTATAGCCTTGGGCGTCAGATGGAGGAGAAAACCGCAAAGAGAACATATATTACATTTGTGTGGGGTAGTGTGCCACTTGATACAGGTACTGTGGATGCACCCATAGGCAGGCATCCTGTGGACAGAACCCGCATGGCAGTGACGCCTTTTCACTCAAGAAGCGCCATAACCCATTTCAGGGTATTAAAAAGGTATGGAAAACTGGCAACGAAACTTGAATTAAATTTGCATACAGGCCGGACACATCAGATAAGGGTACATATGGAGTATATGGGATACCCGGTCATAGGGGATGAGACATATTCAGGCAGGGACCCACGGAAAATACTTCAGGTTGTACCGCCTCTTATGAAAAAGCACGTGGTAAATATCTTAAACATTATAGACAGGCAGGCTTTACACGCGGCAAAACTCACTTTTTTTCATCCTGGTATGGGAAGAAAAATTACATTTGAAGTCGACCTGCCTCGCGATATGCAAAAACTTGAGGAGTATCTTGAAGAAAACTCTGGTTGACTTTGCGCTCTCTGGAGGTTATCATATAGAACACCAGACCACAATACATTCCGGATGGATTTATGATTAAAAAGAACTATGATGCAGTTGTGATAGGTGCAGGTCCTGCGGGAAGTTCCTTCGCATACTATGCTGTAGGGAAAGGGCTCTCTGTTTTAATGGTAGAAAAACAAAGAGAGGTGGCTCATACCATCCTGTGTGCAGAAGGCGTCTCTTCAGAATTTTTAAGCCTTGTGCGGAAGGGAGATGGTCACCAAAGAGACTACATTGCAACTTATATATACGGGGGTATATTAACTTACGATGGGAAGCCATACGTTGAAACGCGATTAACAGAGCCAGGAGGGGCTATTTTAGAAAGAAAGATATTTGATAGATACCTTGCAGAAAGAGCAGTGAGAAAAGGCGCTGATATACTTGTAAATACAAGGTTTGTATCTGCCGAAAGGAAGGGTAATGACATAGAGGTACACCTAAAACGTGGTAATAATGACGAAATTGTTTTGACATCTTTACTTGTGGATGCCTCTGGCCCTACGTCGGTTGTGGCAAAGGCTCTTGGTCTTTTTGAAGAATATGACAAAGACACTGACTTTTACACATATCAGGTTTATGGTTACTGTGATGGAATAAAGGATAATTACCTCTATTTTAGCATAGGTGAGAATATTGCTCCGAAAGGGTATGCGTGGATTTTTCCCAAGGGCGGAGGGTTCGCAAATATAGGCGTTGGAATTCCGGGCAAAAGAGATGGACTTGACGTTTATCTTAACAACTTCTTGGAAAAACACTGTAAAACCTTTAAAATATTAGGAGTAATTCATGGAGTTGTCCCCACAGGTTTCCATAAAAGAAGATTATACGATGATAATGTCTTAATACTTGGAGATGCAGCAAGGCTTGCGGACCCACTTACAGGAGGAGGGATTGCTAATGCATATATTTCCGGGCTCGTGGCTGCAGAGGTTGCATCTCAGGCAAAAAAAGAGGGAAAATTCGATGTCTCTGTTCTTAAGGGTTACGAGAGAAGACTTAAGAAGTGGATTATGCACGACTATATGGTGACGCTTTTTGCAAAAATGTTTTATGTTTCTTTGTCAAGAGAAGAACTTCAGAGTTTTATGGAAAGTATTGGGGAGAGTCTTGGACACATGGAGATTAATCCTCCCATTAACCCTGTGTCAATGCTTTTAAAAGTACTTAAAAAAGACCCTCTATTTTTATTCAGGTTTGGCAGGAAAGGAATTTATGCAGCAAAAGAAACTCTACGACAGTTTATTTAAAAAGGAAGAGAGTGGGGTTATAATCCTGTTTGACCCTGACCGTTCATATATTGATGACACGCTCAGGAAAATAGAGAAGCTCAACAAAAACACGATGGTAAAGGCATATTTCGTGGGTTCAAGTTTTCAGATTCTCTCGAGTCTTGATGAGTACGTGAAAAAGATAAAAGAAAATACCGACAGGCCTGTTATAATGTTCCCCTCATCTCATTCTCAGCTCTCAAAATATGCTGATGCAATGCTGTATATGTCTCTTATCTCTGGCAGGAACCCTCATCTGCTTATAGGTGAGCAACTCAAAATGGTGCCGTTTATTGTGGAAACCGGGATAGAGGCTATTTCCACAGGGTATATACTTGTTGATGGAGGGAAAATAACGTCAGTAGAGTTTATGAGCAATACAAAGCCCATTCCAAGAGACAAGGCAGAACTTGTTGCTTACCATGCAAAAGCAGGGGAACTATTTGGTTTTGATCTCATTTATCTTGAGGCAGGCTCCGGTGCCCTTTATCATGTGCCCTTTGATGTTATAAAAAAGACTTCTGAGTTTCTGGACATACCTGTTATTGTTGGGGGAGGTTTCACATCTCTCAGTGATATAGAAAACGCCATAGGAAGTGGTGCAAAGCACGTGGTTGTGGGAACAGCCGTGGAAAAGAATAAACTATTTGTATAGGAGGTAAACATGCAAAATACACTGAAAACATTGAAAGATATAAGGAAAAATCCCAAGGTTGAACTATTTATAAGAAAAGCAGACGAGCAACTTGCCAGCCTTGGCTATACAGAGCATGGTATGCGACATGCTACATGGGTATCAAAGAATACAGCGTATGTCCTGAGAGAATTAGGATATGACAAAAGAACAGTTGAACTCGGCGAAATTGCCGGATTCCTCCACGATATAGGTAATCTAATTAACAGAGACCATCATGCTCAGGTTGGCGCTGTGCTTGCAGGTCAAATATTGGAGGAAGAGGGTTTTGATCTTGATGAGGTTGCAGATGTTATGATGGCTATAGGAAATCATCATGAGGAAGATGGGTATCCTGTATCAATTCTTTCTGCTGCCCTCATACTCGCAGACAAAGCGGATGTTCACAGGTCAAGGGTAAGAAAGGGAACTGTGAACCTCGATAATCTGCAGAAGGACATACATGACAGAGTTAATTATTCCGCCACAAGGTCTTTTATAGAAGTGGACTCCAATTTAAGGGTGGTAAAGTATAAGATAGAAGTGGACACCCAGATAGCACCTGTGGTGGACTATTTCAGAATATTTTTACAGAGAATGCTCATTGCATCAAAATCAGCGAGTTTTCTTGATGCAAGGTTTGAACTCTATATAAACGATACAAAAATGATGTAAGGGGAGGTGGCGATGAACGCAAACAGCGTTGAAATAAACATTCAGGATATACTGAACAAGAAAGTAGTTGAACTTTATGAACTTGCAAAACAACTTGAGATACCCAATGCTTCAAATCTGAGAAAGAAAGAACTCGCCATAAAGATTGTAGAGGCATATGCGCAGAAAGAGGGGCTAAAATACGTGGAGGGGGTTCTTGATATAAAGAACGATGGGTATGGATTTATTCGCAAGAAAGAATACAATTACATGACAAGTCCTGAAGATGTATATGTATCCCAGTCACAGATAAAGAAACTCGGACTTCGTATGGGAGACCTGGTGCAGGGCTTTGCAAGACCTCCAAAAGAGGGTGAAAAATACGCAGCGCTTGTCAAAGCAGAACTCGTTAATGAAAGGCCCTGGATGGAGATGAAACATCACAGGCCTGTATTTGAAAAACTCACTCCTGATTATCCCAATGAGAAGTTTGATCTGGATATGATAAGGGGAGATGACTATTCCCTCCGCATTGTTGACCTTTTTTCACCCATTGGAAAAGGGCAGAGGGCACTTATAGTTTCTCCACCAAGAGCAGGTAAAACCGTTCTTCTTCAGAATATAGCCAATGCCATAAGACGCAATCATCCGGATGTTGAACTTATTGTTCTCCTTATAGACGAAAGACCTGAGGAGGTTACTGATTTTAAAAGGCAAATTGATGCTGATGTAATAAGTTCCACATTTGACCTGTATGCAGAAAGGCATACTGAGGTTGCAGAGGTTGTTCTTGAGAGGGCAAAGCGGCTTGCCGAACTCGGCAAAGATGTTGTAATACTCCTTGATTCCATAACAAGGCTTGCAAGGGCTTATAACACAATAACTCCACATAGTGGAAGGACACTAACAGGTGGTATTGATTCAACAGCACTTGTAAAACCCAAAAAGTTTTTTGGATCAGCAAGAAATCTCGTTGAAGGTGGTTCACTTACCATCATTGCAACGGCTCTTATAGAAACCGGTTCAAAAATGGATGAGGTTATCTTTGAAGAGTTCAAAGGCACCGGTAATTGCGAGATAGTTCTTGACAGAAGACTTGCAGACAGAAGAATTTTCCCTGCCATAGACCTGAACAAGTCCGGTACGAGGAGAGAGGAGTTGCTTCTTGCTCCTGAGGTCCTGAACAAAGTGTGGGTTCTTCGTAAGACCCTTTCTGAAATGGACCCCATAACTGCAATGGAGTTTATACTTCAGAACATGAAGCTCTCTGTCAATAATAGAGAGTTTCTTGATATGCTTACGAAGAAGCTAAGGGACAGTTCTTCTGACTGATTTTCTTTATGTTCCCCATTTTGCTCCTTTTTTTCAGTATACTTCCCATCAAGCCCGGTAAAATCGTTATAACAAGCGATTTTGGTGAGGCAAGACCATTAAGGTATCACATGGGGCTCGACTTTTCCACCCATGGGAAGTGTGGCTATCCCGTATACAGCGTGACAGATGGGGAGATTGTAAGGGTCAAGAGGTCATACTACGGCTACGGAAACGCTGTTTACATAATGTCAGAAGACAGCAACATATATGTATATGCCCACCTTGACAGGTTTATAGAACCACTTGAGGATACGGTATTCAAGGCTCAAATAGCAGAAAAGAAGTACAGGCAGGACATCTATTTTAAAGATGGCAGTTTTCGTGTCCATAGAGGAGATGTTATAGGCTATTCAGGAGAAAGTGGTGTGGGATACCCACACCTGCACTTTGAAAGAAGAGTAGGCTGGCTTATGCCCATTTTCCCTCTCACTGATACCATCTCTCTATCTCCTGTTCTGGATGCAATTTATGTTGAAACCCCGGAAGGGAACTATAGAGTGGAGCGTATAAAAAACAGAAACATAGTTTTCCCGTATTTTAACAGGTTCAAGATGTTTCTATCAGTAAGACATGCAAAAAAGGTGATAGTTGAGGGTGGGGATTCTATTTACTTTGTTTTTTCTGTGGATACCCTGAATTACCTCACGCAAAGGGAATCAGGAATTCTTTACAAACCAAGGCATAATGGATTTAGAGGTTATATAAGAACAAATTACTCCGGTAAAGTCCCAAAAACAGTAAAAAAATACGTAAAAGAGTATGCAGATGTACGTTCGCTAATTATTAAACTCGTTTCCTTTTATGGAGACACCGAGAGATACCTTATTAAGTTTGATAAAAACAAGAAACTTGCGCCTGTATTTGACACCACATTTGATGGAGTAAAATACAGTTTTTCCGATTATGGTATTCGTCTGAGCCCCAGAGCAAGGAATCTGGGTTATAGATTTGTAAAGTATAACGGCGATACACTTATAAGAATAGGTGATAGCAATATTACCCTAGAACTCAATACCACCTATTTCCCCTATCTTAGAGGACTCTTTTACAGAGAAAAAGGCGATACACTTTTTGTTTATCCAGAACTCCCTCAGCTCACAGGTTATATCTATGTAAGAACTCATGATACAGGTAGAGAAATTTATAGAATTGAACATACGGGCAGAAAAAAGTTTACCAGGAAAACCCTCAAATTAGGTGTATTTTTAGCAATGCACGATTCAGTGCCTCCCTACATAAAATACGTGGGAGGTTCTGACAGTATAGCCTTTTACGTGGATGATTTACTCTCCGGTGTGGATGCAGATTCTTTCAGACTAACCGTAAATAACAGATGGTATCCTGTGTATTACGACTACGAAAGAAAAATTGCCGTCCTGAGACACCATCTTAAAACACACAGGTCCTATGAAATTTCATTTTTAGCAATGGACAGAGCGGGCAATCGTAGAGTCTGGAAAAATAAGGTTTATCTCAGATGAGCAGGAGAAAAAACGTAAAACTCAGTCAGGTTTTTCTGAAGGATAAAAATATCATTGATAAAATAATCGGTTCTCTTGATATAAAGAAGAACGAGGTATGGGTTGAGATAGGCGGTGGGGAAGGGGCAATTACATTTCCCATGTTGCAAAAAGAAGCAAAACTCATAGTGTTTGAGAAAGACCGTCTTCTTTCTGAGAATCTCATGAAAGAGGCTATAAAAAGAAGTTTTCACGACCGGATATTACTTCTCGGTGATTTTTTGAAATTCAGCTTTCAGAATTTTGCAAAGTTCTATGGTCTTGAAAAGATAAGGCTTGTTGGAAATATCCCCTATCACATAACCGGGATGATATTAAGGAGAATAATAGAGAACCACTCAAAAATATATGTTGCCTATCTCATGATGCAGAAAGAGGTTGCCAAAAGGCTCATTGCAAAGCCCGGAACAAAAGAATACGGTGCCCTGACAGTTCTTACCCGCGCCTTCTTCAATGTGGATGTATTATTTGATATAAAACCCGGTTCTTTTAATCCCCATCCAAAGGTAATATCTTCATTTGTAAAACTTTCTCCTTATACTGAGAATCCTTATTTAGACGAACACTTCAGAGAATTTGAAAACATAGTAAAATTAGCCTTCTCTTCGAGAAGAAAGAAGCTCAAAAACACCCTCTTTTCAACCTTAAACCTCTCAATGCCAGAATATGAAAACAAAAGAGCAGAGGAACTTGAAGTAGAGGATTATTTGAAAATACTTGGGAGAGTATCAGGCGTTTAGTTTATTGAGAGTATCCTGTAACTCCTCAATATACTTCACATGGTTTTTCTTTTCGAAGATTTTCAGGGCGGAGTTGAGGAGGTTTTTTGCTTTTTCTGTGTCTTCCAATGCAAGATATGTATACCCCTTTGTTTTTAAGAAATATGCCTGACTTATTTCCGGCAGTTTTTTGACTTCCTCGTTGTACGGGTGTTCTTCTGCAAGTCGGAGGTAAAAGTTGCCTTTCTTCCTGTTATTCGCCTTTGCATATAGTCTTGCAAGTTGATAGTAAGTTATACAATAAGACCTATCGTCTTCATTATTGTTTAGCGATTTTGTGAGGTTTAACGATTTGAGTGCGTATTTTATGGCTTCTTCCATGTTGCCTGTCTCTTCGTAAAACTGGGATAGAGAATCATAGAGGTATATGAGGGAAGGCTCTCCTCTGTATTTTTCTTCATAAGATAATAGTTCGTTAAGTAATTTTTTCGCTTCTTCATATTTTTTCTGTGAACCAAGGAAATTGAACATGGAAAGGAGCGTGTCGAATTTTGAGTATTCATGACCTATTTCTTTTGCTATATGGAGTGATTTTTCAAGCAATGCCCACACTCTGGAATTGAGTCCAAGGGTCTCATACAGCATTGCAAGGTTATTGTATACCAGGACGAGTGAATACATGGCATGGAGAAGTTCAAATGTTTCTTTTGCTTCTTTCAGGTGTTTTAATGCTTTGTCAAAGTCACCCTGCGCGTTATAGAGCAACCCTATATTGTAGGTCATTATCCCTATCCCTTCTCTGTAGCCAATTTCTCTGTATAAACTGAGTGCGATTTTATAATGCTTTAGTGCAAGGTCGTATCTTTGCATGTTGTCATACAGGATACCAAGATTGTTGTGGCTTCCAGCAAGTGTCTTGAGGTCTCCGGTCTTTTCTCTGTATTCAATGGATTTCTTGAAATGTTTCTCTGCCTCTTCGTATTTTGCCTGGTTCATATAAATGGCTCCCAGTATATTGTGTGCTGTGCCAAGGGCCTCTATCTCTGAGTTTGGTATGTGTTCTATGGCTTCCTTCACAATCTCAAGTGCTTTTGAGGGCTGACCATTCTGGTGGTATTCCCATGCTATATCCAGCATATATACATACTTTTTGTACTCTAAAGATGCCTCATTGTATGCCTTTTCATACCATGAGATGGCCTTATTGCTCATACCCATAGCAGAGTAGGCATCACCTATTTTCTGTGCTATATTCGCCCTTTCTTTCTGAGAAGAGATGTCGTATGCTTTTTTGTAAAACTCTATTGCCCTCTCAAATTCGCTCAGGTAATTAAAAGCGTTACCTATCTTCAGGGTAAGTCTTTTAATGTCATTGTTTTCTTTAGCAGATTTAAGAGATAGTGTGTAATATTCAACTGCTCTTTGATATGCATACACTTTCATTGCCATATCACCGGCTTTTTCAGCGTAGAGGAGGGCTTTTTCTTCTATGCCTCCTTCAAAAAAGTGTAGCGCGAGTTCTTCGTAGTGCTCTGTTAGTTTTTTGTTGTAAAGGGCTTCGATGGCTTTACCTACGTTCCTGTGCAGCATTTTTAGTTTGCCTTTTGAGATATTATGAATAATAACCTCTCTTGTTACCTCCTCTTTGAACCGGTAATACATATCGTCTTTGCTTGTTAGTATTAATCTTCTGGTTAACATGTCCAGAATATCGTATATTTCGCCTTCATTATATCCTGTTACCATAGCCACAAGATTTGGGTCTATGTCTCCCTGTATTATGGCTAAATACTCAAGTATATTATTTGCTTCTTCTGGAATTTTTGTAAGTCGTTGTTTTATGGTGTCTTCTATTGATTTTGGTGGTTGTTCAAATTCTCCCTCCACATCCCATATATCATTTTTTAAAGAGAGTTTATTGTTATCATGCAGACTTCTCAATATCTCCTCTATGAAAAATGGATTACCGCCACTTTCACTGTAAATAAAATCTGAGAGTTTGTCTGTAATATCACCGTTAAGTATTCCCTCTATCATCTGTCGTGTTTCAGCATGGGATAGAGGGGAAAGTTCAAGCGTGTCGTAAAGTCTTTCTCTACCTAAAATTGTAAGTATTTCTTCTGCTTTTGTGCCTTTTATTTCGTCCTGTCTTATCGTGGCTATAAATACAATATGGGGGGCTGTTTTTATGAGATAATAAACAATTTCAGCACTTTCTGGGTCAATCCAGTGAAAATCATCTAAAAACAGAACGGTTTTTTCTTTTGCAGAAATAAAATTGAAAAACCTTGATATTGCTTCATAGAGCGTGTATTTGTCTGGAGATGAAGCTATTGTACTTTCATACTTACCCTGATAAAATGGGGTAAGTTTGGCAAGTTCATTTTTGAGTATATCTGGAAGGTTCAATAGTGTTTTTTCAAAGAGATTCTGTCTGGATAGATACAGACCTTTGAAAGTCTCTCGTATTGTATAGTAAGGTATGTTGAAAATTGAACCCTGCGCCGTACCTTTTATAACCTGTATACCATCAATTGATGATATTATGTAATTTACAATTCTTGTTTTCCCTATCCCTGCTTCGCCACTTACGATGTGCAATATTCCCGGTGTATTTAAAAACTGTAAGATTCTTGTTATTTCTTCTCTACGTCCAACGGGTACGGGTAGTGGAATTTTAAGGGTTACGACTCTTGCGCTTTTGGTTCCTATTCTTCCTTTTCCCATTCTCTTAGCCGCATACAGGGATTTATCTGCCTGCTCGAATAGTTCATCCCACATCGCTCCATCTTCCGGATAGGTTGCTATACCAATACTACACGATAGAGGAATCCCTTCTATGGTGGCTCCCCTGAGTTTTTCTATTATGCGCTCTGCAAGTCTATAAGCCCCTTTGTAAGTAGTATCGGGTAAAAGCAGCACAAATTCATCGCCTCCATATCTGGCGGGAATATCTGATTCTCTTATGGTTTCAGAGAGAATATTAGAAAATCTTTTAAGTGCTAAGTCGCCTTTTAGATGCCCTAAGGTATCATTTATCTCCTTAAAATTGTCAAGGTCAAGTATTAGAATGCTGAAACTGCTGTTATACCTCCTTGCTCTTTTTATTTCCTGCTCTGCGTATTCTCGTAAATATCTTCTGTTATACAGCCCTGTTAGTTCGTCTTTATTTATATCTACTGGCATTGTGTTAAGTGTGACATAATAACCGCGTATATTCAAGTTATAGCCTTAACAATACGTGATTTGAGTCATAAAATATATTAACTCACACAGGAGGTTTTGCGCATGATTCAACTTGCGGGTGTGGTAAAGCGGTTTGGTGATATCCGTGCTGTTGATGGTGTGTCTCTGTTTGTAAAACCAAGGGAAGTTGTTGGATTTCTGGGCCCAAATGGGGCAGGGAAGACTACGACTATGCGTATGATAACAGGGTATCTCGTGCCGGATGCAGGAAATGTGGAAGTTGGGGGTATTGATGTTGTAAAATATCCTGAAATTGCCAAAAGGAAGATAGGATATCTTCCAGAGGACAACCCTGTGTACGAGGACATGACACCGTATGAATACCTCGAATACGGGGCACGAATGCGATATGTGTTCGGCCAGGAATTCAAAAAGAGAGTAAAAGAAGTTGTTGAAAAAACAGGTATAGGAGATGTTATTACACGTCCCATAGGGGAATTATCAAAGGGATATAGACAAAGAGTTGGACTTGCACATGCCCTTATACATGACCCGGAGGTTCTTATTCTTGATGAGCCAACCTCTGGACTTGACCCTTCGCAGATTGTGAGTATAAGAGAATTAATTAAGGAACTTTCACGGGAGAAAACTGTTATACTCTCCACTCACATAATGCAGGAGGCGCAGCATTTAAGCGATAAGATAGTCATAATTAATAAGGGTAAGATTGTGGCAGAGGGAACTCCTGAGGAGCTTGAAAAACTGGCAAGAGGTGAGATGGTCGTTCACGTGATTACAAGGGATAAAAGGTTCAGAGATATACTTGAGAAAAAGGGATTTTCGGTTGTTGAATCCAGGGAAGTCAACAATGAGTATGAGTTCGTTGTTACAGCGCAGGGAAAGGATGACATAAGAGAAGAGATATTTAACTTGGCGAGGAAGGAAAAGACCACTCTTCTTGAAATGTGGAAAGAAAGGGTATCACTCGAAGAGGTGTTCCTCAAACTTACAAAGGAGGAAGAGGCATGAAAAAATATCCGACTGCATTAAGAGACCTTAATCTTTCTCTTTACTCTCCCATGGCTTACATTTTTATGGTGGTTTTTGTGGGCCTTTTGTTGTTTTTCTTTTATCGTGGTTTCTTTGTGGTTGGTGAGGCATCAATGAGGTTTCTATTCTCAACTTTACCCTGGTTCTTTATTATTTTAGTGCCTGCTCTTACTATGAAGAGTTTTGCAGAGGAGAAGAAGACAGGTACAATTGAGATTCTTCTTACCTATCCGGATAATCCCGGTAAAATCGTTTTTGAAAAGTTCCTTGCATCTTTCCTTCTTCTTACTATTGCCCTTGCTTTCACTCTTTTTGTTCCTATTACTCTCATGCTCATAGGTTCACCTGATATTGGTGAGATTATAAGTGGCTATATTGGGGCTCTCTTGCTCGGCGGAGCGTACGTTTCAATAGGTGTATTTGCATCATCTCTCACAAGGAATCAGGTAATAAGTTTTATTTTAGGTGTGATTTTCTCCTTTGTGCTTTTCTTTCTGGGTAGTCCTATATTCACAATGGGGCTAAGCGACAGCATTGCCTCACTACTTTCCTATCTTTCCCTGAGTTCTCACTACGATGCTATGGTAAGAGGTGTTATAGATACGAGGGATGTTATCTACTACCTTTCCGTAATGTTCATTTTCCTTTATGCCACTTATTACAGGATAGAAACAAGGAGATGATAGGATGAAGAGAATAAACGGATGGGATTTAGTGTATTTTATAGTGCTTGTATTTGTAGTTAATTTCGTCTCAGCATCTTTTTACACACGGATTGACCTTACAGAGAACAAAAAATATTCACTTTCTCATTCCACGAAGAATATACTGAAAAGCCTTGATGATATTGTAAGAATAAAGGTTTTTGTCTCCTCTCGCCTTCCCAAGGAACTCTTACCTATAAAGCAGGATGTAATGGACATTCTCGAGGAATACAGGCAGGCCTCAGGCGGGAGAATAAAACTTGAGGTTCTTGACCCTTCAAAGTCGAAGGATATTGAGATAGAGGCCTCATCCAGTGGAGTTATGCCCGTTCAGATGAATGTTTATGAGAAAGACCAGCTCAAGGTTATAAAGGGTTATTTCGGTATCGTAATATCCTACAAAGACAAAAAAGAAGTCATACCCTTTATTAAGAATGCAGGAAATCTTGAATATGAACTTACTTATAGATTGCTCAGGCTTACAAAGGGCCATAATCTCAAGATAGGTATTTTATTCCCGGCCTCTTACAACCCCCAGAAAAATTACTCAAAACTTATTGAAATGCTCAGAAAGACATACGATGTGGTGTTCGTGCCTGATACAGAGTTTATACCGTGCGATGTACTTATTACAGGTGGCATAGGGGAATTTAAGGATACAACTTTGTCCATAGTGAAGTCTTATATTGAAAGGGATATTCCAACCCTTATGTTCGCAAGCAGGATTAAAATCCCTGAAAATTCATTATTCGGTAGAACCCTTCCAGATGACAGATTCCTGCCCTTTAAGAAATACGGGTTTGTTATAAGAAAGAACATAGTAATGGACCGTTCATGTGAACTTGCACCTTTCAAAACGCAGTTTTTTGTAGTCGAACGGCCGTATTATCCCTGGCTCAGGATTTTGTCAGATAACATAAATTACAACTTCAAGCCTCTAAAAGGTATAAAGATGCTCATGTTACCGTGGGCAAGCAGTATTGACACGTTTAAAACAGAAGGAGTAAAGTTTACGCCGCTCTTTTCAACCACCGAATATGCTTGGGAGGACACACTTGGTATGATTTTGAGCCCTGATTACATAACTGTTCCTAAAGATAGAAATGCTTTCCACAAATTCCTTATGGGAGTTAAGATAGACGGCAGGTTAAAAGATGGTAAGACTTACAGAATTGCTGTAATTGGTAATGCCGATTTTATAAAGGATAAATTTGTTGGGGTTTATGCATCCAACCTTGTCTCTGTGCTGAATATGGTAGATTATTATGCGCTTGGTGGTGGTCTGAGCGATATAAGGGTAAAACAGGGGCTTATGAGACCTATAAGACCTCTCTCTGATAATGCAAGAATGCTTATAAAATATCTCAATATTGTAGGGGCTCCTCTTTTGATTATTCTCTTTGGTGTGGTTTATAACATAAGGAGGAAAAAGAGACTAAATGCTATAAAGGAGGAGTTTAAATGAGTAGAAAATGGCAGATAAGGATTGCTGTTTTGATTGTGTTGTTTGCTTTTGGGGTGTATTTGAGGCTTCACCGCAGGGCAACATCGTATATAAAGAGATATAACCTCGTTGAAGTTGAGGATTCAACTCACATCGCTGAACTCAATATTATAAAAGGTAATGACACGATTTCTATTAAAAAGGCTGGTACTGGATGGGCTGTGTTTATGAAAGGAAAGAATCTGCCTGCCAATAACGCAAGGGTTTGGGAACTTGTAAATAAAGTAATCAATGCCCGTTATCAAATAGCAAGTGAAAACGCCTCACAGCCAGATGTATACGGTATTGATTCAACGTCTTTTCTATTTTCTGTGAAGACTGACAATGGAAAGGTTGTGACACTTAAGGCGGGCAAGAGGGGACCTACTTATAGTTCCTTTTACTTTGTCTTTCCGGGCAAGAAGAAGATTTATCTCCTTATGGGCATACCGAGATACACAATTAGCACGGATGTAAGTGCATACAGAGATAAAAGCGTTGTTGATTTTAAGAGGGAGGATATAAAGTCTCTTGTAGTGTACAATGGTAAAGATTCGCTTCTGATAAAACGCAAGAAGGATACTTTTATATCAATTCCAGAGCGTGACAGCACAAGTATTATGGCTACAATCAACAGAGCAAGGGTTATCACTGCCTTTGGTTTTGCAGAGGATGAACCTGATTCTGTGACAGGCCTTATGAATACGAATAAAAAGATGATATTTGTAACCCAGAGCGATGATACGGTAGTGGTTTATATTGGAAACAAGGGTAAGTATGCGCTTTACGTTGCTACCAGTAAAAGACCGGGTGAGGTTTTTAAGGTTTATAAAAACTGGTTTGACGATGTGCTGAAAAAAGCAAAACTCTTGACAGACTTCAAGAAATAAGACATAATACACATGTTTGAAAGGGAGGATTTATGAAAATACTGCTTATAGGAAGTGGAGGCTGGGGATTCAACCATCTCAGGACGCTTGTTGCTAATTCTGAGGTAGATAAGGTTTATGTGGCGGATTTAAGTGAAGAGATTCTCAAAAAGGTAAAAGCCTCCTTCCCTGATGTTGAAACTTCAAAAGATTACCACGATTTTACAGATAGAGTTGACGGTGTAATAATTGCTACTCCTGCAGAGACTCATGTAAAGATAGCACTTGATATAATTGATAGGAAACTGCCCGTGCTAATAGAAAAGCCTATTGCCCTTACAGAGGCTGATGCTCGCCAGATAGTGGATAAAGCGAGTAAAAACAGTGTTCCAGTGGTTGTGGGACATCTCCTTTTATATCATCCTGCCGTGATAAAGATAAGAGAACTTGTGAAGAAGGGAGAAATAGGAACGCCGTATTACATGTATTCTCAGAGGCTCAATCTGGGAAAGATAAGGCGGTTTGAAAACGTTATGTGGAGCCTTGCGCCACACGATGTATCCATAGCACTTTATATACTTGAGAAGAAGCCTACTGCGGTAAGGGCGTATGGCAGAAGTTTTGTTCAGAAAGATAAGGAAATTGAGGATGTGGCATTTATTGACATTGAATTTGAAGATGGTATAATGGCGCATATACATGTATCATGGCTTGATCCCCATAAGGTCAGGCTTTTGAAGATTGTGGGTTCTGAAAAAATGGTCGTGTTTGATGATATGGCTCAGGAAGAAAAACTCAAGGTCTACAACAAGGGGGTTGACTGGAACCTCTTTGAGACGAATATGCCATATTCTCCCAATGTGGCTGTGAGATATGGGGATATATTTTCTCCAAGAATAAATCATGCAGAGCCTTTGAAAGAGGAACACAGGGATTTTATAAAGAGTATAAAAACAGGAAAAGAGCCGGTTTCGTCGGGTGCTCTTGCCGTTGAGATAACAAGAATACTTGAAAGTGCGGAAAAATCCATGAAAAAAGGAGGAGAAAGAGTTGAATTGCAATAGATATATTTCTGAAAATGCTGTAATTGGCAAGAATTTTAAGTCCGGTTGCAATGTCATTATTGAAGACGATGTTACAATCGGTGATGATGTGTATGTGGGACATAATGTTATCATAAAAAAAGGCACGATTATCGGCAATGGTGTAAAAATAGAGGACAACACAGTTCTCGGCAGAATGCCCATTAAATCAAAAATATCTGCGACTACTCAGGAAAAAGAACTTCCTCCTCTTAAAATAGGTGACGAGGTAAGAATTGGTAGTCTGGTTGTTATATACCGTGGGGCAGTGATTGGTAACAATGTTTTTGTTGCAGACCTTGCGAGCGTTAGAGAGGACGTAGAAATAGGTGAGTATACCGTTGTGGGACGTGGAGTTACCGTTGAAAATAGAGTGAAAATAGGGAAATACTGTAAACTGGAGACAGAAGCATATATTACAGCTATATCCATAATAGAAGACTACTGTTTCATTGCGCCGGAAGTCACTTTCACGAACGATAATTTTCTCGGCAGAACAGAGGAAAGATTTAAGTACCATAAAGGCGTTCACGTAAAGAAAGGGGCAAGAATAGGTGCAAATGCTACTTTCCTGCCCGGAATCGTTGTTGGAGAGGATGCTCTTGTTGCTGCAGGGTCTGTTGTAACCAGAGATGTTCCACCAAGAACGATTGTTATGGGCGTTCCTGCAAAACCAGTAAGAGAGGTGCCAAAGGAACAACTTTTGGAGAATCAGACGTACTACAAAGGATAAACACGACTACCCTATTTTTTCATAAATAAACCCCTCCTTGACAGTTCAAAAGGAGGGGTTTATTACTATTATACTATGAGAAAAATTTGGATTTCAATGTTAGTGCTCGCTATACTCTCCTGCTCAGGTGCAACTTTAAGATATAGACATAAACCCTATAGTTCCATAATAGCCTCAAAACCTCTTGAGTTTGATTTCAAGGGTGCTTATCTTCAGCCAGATTCAGGTAAGGTTCTTTTATCGATTTTAGGAACGAGACCTGATTTTGTCTCTTTCTTTGGTGTGCCATTCGATACGTTTTTCTCAAGGAGTATAAGAGTAGAACTTGATTCGGTAAAAAACTGGAAAATAATTCCAGCATCTCCCATAAAATTGCGCTTCGTTGTGGATAGATTCATACTTAATTACAGAATAGACGATATTGGAGAACAGCCAAATGGAGTGAGATATGAGTATGTCTTTGACTGCGATGTAAGGGGCAGGGCTCTTCTTAAAACCTCCGAAGGAGTCATTGAGGTGCCGGTTCATGGCAGGAGGCATTCAAGATGGTTCCTTTATCTCTGGGGCGGATGGCAGCCGACTCTTCAAGATGAACTTGATATGATGTTTTCTCAACTTGCTGAAGAACTTGTCAAAGGTGTATCTTTGAAACTGAAATAAGTTATTTTACTATAAGGAGCAGGGGAGTAAGAACCGGTATCTGATAAGTGGAGGAAAAGTTCTTTTCTCTCAGGCCTATTTCCAGAAAACCGGATGAACCGCAATACATAAACGGTGTGTTGTACTCAGCACTGTGAAAAGACGAGTGCTTTTCTCTTATGATTACACCTTTTATTCTTATTTCTTCTATGTATGGCAGTTTTTTACATGAGATGTTGGTAATGGCGTTGCCGAATCTATCGATGTGCAACACAACACCCTGGTAGGTGTGTTCATCCAGAATGGAGAGTTCCCACCATGGTCTTATTACAGGATTTTCACATGGTTCTCCAAGCGTTTTAAGCTCGTGTCCAAGTGAAATGAGGGCTCCGAGTGGGGCAAATATATCTCTTCCATGGAATGTATTTGAAGAGATGGGATTTTTTAAAAGTGAAGTATTGGTAAAAAACATAAAGGTTTGTT
>JALVYB010000015.1 GCA_027038175.1 Caldifarciminota bacterium
CGCCTTTTGTGATTATTCTGCTTATATCACTGTTTCTGAGAGCCTATATTAAGGCAAAAATAGTGAGATACCTCCTTCTTGGACTTAAAGGGGCTGTTCTGGGGCTTTTGATTTTAGCCTTTTATTCCGTTTTTAAAGGTGCTATGATGAACCTTACTGCATTAACTCCCAAACTGGTACTTGGCAGTATTACGCTGTTTGTAATTTTCAGTGTGTTTTTCCTCAAATGGCATCCCATGCTTTCTTTAATCCTTTCCGGTGTGCTGGGTATTATAGCAGGTTTTCTTGGGCTTTTAAGTTAGTAGGCTCTTTTTGTCCATAACCTGTCACAAATTGCTTTGTAAGGACAGTGAAGGCAATGGTCGTTGGCCTTTTCTCGGGGCACGGGGTAAAAAGGTGTACCAGGGTCCAGTATTTCTGCAATTATTGTTTTTAAAGCATTTTCAAAATGCTGTTGTTTCTCAAGGGATTCCATTGAGAATTTCCTCTCAAATTTTTCTTTGTTGGACTTATGGACGCGTACAAATCTAATTGCCCATAATCTTGCCTCTATTTTTTCATAGGGAATACCTGTCTCAAGGTGATAAAGTATGATATAGATTGGAAGCTGGAATGAGCCTATTATATCATCCCATCTCTCTCTGTTTTCAGGCGCTGGAAGGGTATTTTTTTGAGGTTCATGCCCTTTGGTACTACCTGTCTTGTAATCAATAATGTATATTTTGCTATTCTGTTCGTGTACTCTATCTATCTTACCTTTTATCCAGACTTTCCTCTCATCGTCAATTTTTATGGAGCGTTTTAAGTTCTTCTCCAGACCAAGAATTTTAATTCCCATAAACTTTTCTTTGTGTTTTTCAAGAAGCAAGCTGAGGGCATATTTTATCTGCTCCTGCTGAATAAGAAGTTCGTTGCTGGTGATATCGCCGAAGTGCTTTTCTACAAGTGCAAAGATTTCCTGTTTCTCCTTATCAATATCCTCAATTATGAATTCTTTGCCCAACCACTTTTTAAAGTACTCTTCAAGCACAGCGTGGACAATATTTCCAACCTCTAATTTGCTTTTTGATGTCTGTATTTTCTCAGGCTCTTTTGGAAACATGAAGTTCTGGAAATAAAACCTTAAAGGACATTCAAGATAAGCGTCCAGCTGGGTTGGAGAAAACTCAAAGTGTTGGAGTTTTTTAAGTATATCCGGGGTTTTCTCTACTGGCTTGGGTTCTTTGTAGGAGAAGGTAACATTGAAAGATGCCTCTTTCTCAACCAGGGCATCCAGTTTTTGCTCTCTTTTTTCCATTTGCCATTTTATCATTTCTATATACCGTGAGGGTTCACTATTTTCTGTTGTATAAAACAGGTAAACCTCTTCTGCACCTTTTATGAGGTTGAAGAAGTAATAGCGGGTAATGCTTTCTCTGTCTTTTGTTGTCGGAAGGCCAAGGTATTCCCTTAATGTATCTGAGAGTATGGTATCTTCCTTTTTTACATCAGGAATTACTCCCTCGTTCATATCAAGGTAGAATACACGTTTGAAATTTAGATTTCTTGTTTCAAGTGTACCTAAAATCTGAAGGCCTGACAGTGGTGTACCTTTAAAAGGAACCCTCTGTGATTTTATGTAGTTTTTCAGTAGATTAAAGTAATATCTTGGTTCTGATAGCTGGTTTTTGCTCAAGAGAGAGTTTTTTATACTTAAAAGTGCATTTAACGTAGCTTCCATAAATGGGCTTCCATACGGGTGGAGTCTGGCAGTTGTATTGGTGTAAACAAAATCCAGAAGTGATATAACTTTTTCAATAAATTCTCCAATTGATGAAATATTTTCAAACGCGCGTATGGTTTTATCATGAATGGACTTAAGGTGTTCCTTGAGAAGTTCGGGATTTATTTCCGGCGCTTCCTTTTTTATTCTTTCAACTGCAATTTCTATCACGTCGCTTTCTTCTATATCTTCAAGTGAAACATAGGTAAATGGTGAATCTTTGAGTTTCTCCTCTATTGTGTGCATCAAAATTCGGGTGACGAGTGTGTATTTCCCGAATCTTGTGTTTTTAATGTAAGGGTGAAGAATTACATTCAGGTAATCGCTTTTTAAGTATTTTGATTTTTCTTTTCCTGAAATAAGCTGTTCTATGAAAGAAAAGAGGGAAAAGAAAGGGGTTCTTAAAAGCGGATAACCAGCGGAAATATTTCTATTTTCAGAATTTATATTGTTTACTATGGCGAACAGGTGTGATTCATTTGGCAAAACCACAACGTTCTCTATTGTGTATGCCTTCTTTTCCTCTATTATATTTTGCAGGGCAAAAATCTCAGAGTGGGGGGAAGATGTTTTTATTATGTGGTACTGTGGTTCTGCTGTTTCCTCTGTCTTTTCTTCAAGGTTGACATCGAGCTTTTTAATGTAGTCTTCTATTTTACCGTCTTTGTGAGCAATAAAGTATGATTCGGGATTTTTGAGGACTTTACCGAATATTGCCTTTTCAGCATTTGTAAGAGCATAGAAACCAAATAGAATGTGTGGTTTTTTGAAAAAATCAGTATCAAGTTCAGATACTCGTACATATCTTACTGCTCTCGTTGAGAATTTATCTTTGATAAGTTCATAGAATTCTCTATAGAGTGTTGATATCTTTGCTATTTTCTCCTTCATATATTCTGGAAGGCTTTCTTCATAAACTGCAAGGTCTATTTCAGCTAATTTTTCCGGTGGTATGCCTTCAATCTTAAGTTCCTCAAAGTCTGAAAATAGTTTAAATGCCCAGGGAAGCAGGGTGTCAAGTGAAGGAGTTTTCAAAAGCTCTGCGTTTTTATTAGCCTCATTGATAAAATGAACCGCATCCAGAGGTGTAAGAAGTGGAAGTGCCGGGGATATGCATTTTTCGTAAAGAAAATTTATGTAGTCTTCTATTGAAAACATCAAAGGAGCAGTCATTGGAGCTTCGGTTATTTCCGAAAGTCTTTTTGACAAAAACAAAAGGCTTCTCCTTGAGGGTGTTACTACAACGAGATTTTCCGAGCTGTTGGAGTTCTTTACAATACCAGCTACTTCATCGGTTATGGGATACCCTGAAGGTAAAAGAATGGCTTTAGATTTCGTACTCATAGTACTCTCCAGTATCTAAATTAAAAATAATGCCTTTTACGGTTTTGTTGGGGTATATGTTTCTTAGGATTTCCATGTATTCAGTAATCTGGTCTTTGTATGTGTTTTTGTCTATTGAGTGTCCTGTTTTATAGTCAATAACTATGACTTTATCAGTGTCAACTATTACTCTGTCCATTCTTAGCATATGGCCTTTGCTGTCTATGAAAGTTATTTCTGTTTTTATTTCTCTTTTTTTCGTTCTCTCGAAATATTTTGAAAGCTCGGGGTGCTTTAATGCTTTTTCTATTCTTTCTTCTATGCCCGCTTCATCAAAACCAAGAAGTCGTTTATATTTTCCAATGATTTCACTTAAACGATTTAAGTCTTCAATAGTTATAATTTCGCTCAGCACAGCATGGTAAAAATCACCCCGCCGTACCTCTTCTATTCTGTCACTTGTCCAGATAAATTGGCTTTCTTTAGTTGTATAGAAGGTTATTTTTGGGGATATAATGGGATGTTCATGCGAAACTTCTCCTGGCTTTTCGGTTTTCTCTATTTTCTGGCCAAGTTCTTTTTCTTCTATAGAAATTATAGGTGCAAGTTCTTCTTCTCCGGTATCTTTATTTATCTGTCCTTTTGCCTGAATCAGATTGTAAAGTTCCCATCTTGCCCGCGTCATAGCCACGTATTGTTTGTTGAGCTTCTCAACGCCATCACGAAGTTTGTATTTTTCATAAGTTTGAAGAAGATGTGTAGATTTTTCGGCTTCCTTATTGTTTAAATGCATAAAAACTGTGCCTTCTTTCGTAATATGGTGGTAAAAGCCTTTATGTCCACCGAATTCTAATGTTCTGGTAATTACGTTAATGACCACATCAAACTCAAGTCCTTTTGCCTTATGAATAGTCATTACATGTACGCCATTCTTTGCAGAGGCTGTGTCCATCTGAAACGGTTCCGAGATTTCTTTATCTTCAAGCAATTCTATGAGGTGTTTTACACTCCCTTTCCCTTTTTCCTCCAGTGATAATGCCACATCAAGGAGTTTTAAAATTGCGCTGGTCTCTTCAGGAAAATGCTGCATGACCTTGAATTTTTCGATAATTCTAAGGATAAGGTCATAGGTAGTAAGGTATCCCACCTCTCTAAATACTGATTCAAAAAAGGTATTCCACCACAGAGAATTTTTTTCCTTGAAGAAGATATATA
>JALVYB010000016.1 GCA_027038175.1 Caldifarciminota bacterium
GGCTATTCCCGTTATGACACAGATGAAGAATTAAAAATCCTGAGAAAACTATACTACTATGTAGAACTAAGACATAACTTTTTCATCCCCACTATGAGATTATCCCACAAACACAAAATAGGCAAGAAGTACAGAAGATACTATGATACCAAAACACCATATCGTAGAATATTAGAAGACCCTAATACACCAGAGTTTATAAAAGAAACCCTTAAAGAGTTTAAGAAAAGTCTTGATATTGTGAAAATCAACAGAACCATTGTAAAATTGTATAATCAACTTGAGAAAGTTCATAATCATAAGAACAAAAATACACACATAAAAGGAGGTTAAATCATTATGAGACAACATAATCAGAATACTTCGGTAAACTCTAATTTTGAGGAAGAGGGGAGGGTTATATGAAGAATGATATTGTAAATCCCTGTGCTTGAATTTTCGTGATTCTTGTTTTATAATTTTCAAACATCCATGAGGGCCCGTAGCTCAATCGGCAGAGCAGCGGACTCATAATCCGTTGGTTCGGGGTTCGAGTCCCTGCGGGCCCATTTTTTATGGGCGGATAGTTCAGGCGGCGAGAACGCTGGTCTCACATACCAGAGGTCGGAGGTTCGAGTCCTCCTCCGCCCATGTCCATTGACTGACCAAAATCTCCCCTTTACCATTCATAAAAAACAAAGGGGGTATTATGCGTAATCTATTACTTTTGGTGTTACCGGTTATTTTTGTATTGCTTGGTGCCTGTTCCGGCAAAACACAAAAGAAAAATGGACTTGTGATATGGGAGAGTTATAACGATGAGGAACATGCCGTTTTCATGGAAATTGTTGATTCCTTTACAGCCAGAACTGGAATAAAAGTTGAAGTCCAGAGAATTCCATTTAATGGTATGGAACAGAAACTCCTTACTGCACTTGCTTCAAGGACAAATCCAGATATAGCACGGGTAGATTATGCATTTGTTGCAAAACTCGCCACAAGAAAGGCTGCTGTGCCAATAGACGATAGTATAGCAGATAACCTCAAGAAAACACTCGTTAAGGCTGCACTCTATTCAAATTATATTAACGGTAAATTTTATGGTATTCCTGACCAGACAAACTGTCTTGCCCTCTTTTATAACAAGAAGATTTTTGAAGAAAATGGTATAAAAAACCCGCCGAAAACCTGGGAAGAGTTTATTAAGATAGGGAAGAAAATAACCAACGAAAAGAAAGGCGTGTACGCCTTTGGTATGCACAATTCCCTCTGGTGGACGTTTCCTTTCTTTTATGGATATGGTGCAAAATTCATGAACGATAGTCTCACAAGATGTCTTCTGGATTCAAAAGAGGCCCAAAAAGGATTTTCTTTAAAGGTTGATTTATATAGAAAATACCATATAGAGGCAGGTGCATGGCAGTCAGGTGCTGTGCCACCGGATATGGGGTTTCAGAATGGTAAATATGCCATGATTTTTAATGGTCCATGGGCAGTGAAAACACTTGAACAGACCGGGATTGATTTTGGTGTAAGCCTCATACCTGCGGGACCTGCTGGAAGTGCTACCACGGTGGGAGGAACAAATATGGTTATTTTGAATCCTAAAAAGAAAAAAGAAGCACTTTCATTTTTATTATACCTTGTTTCTCCAGAAGTTCAGGCAATGTGGGCTGATAGACTCTTCCAGATACCTGTGAATAAAGAGGCTGAAAAATACATGAAAAACAAAAGTCCTATTATCAGGACGTTTATAGAACAGATGAGATACGCTGTTCCAAGACCTCCTCTTCCCAACTATAGTGAAATTGAGGAGATATTTAATGGAGAAATGGCGCTTGCACTCCTGGGTAAAAAAACACCTGAACAGGCTTTGAAAGATGCTACTCAAAGAGTAAATAAAGAGATATTAGGGAGGCAGGAATGATAATTTTCTCTTTCTTACTTGCTTTTACTTTTCATACTGTTGAAATTGACGGCGACCTTTCACATTTTGATACAGACGAACTTGTTTATAAAGATGCCTCTTCGGATTCCTACTGGCAGGGGAATGAACTGTATGGGCTTTTTGTTACATGGGATGCCGGAGCGTTGTATCTTGGTTTATCTTACAGGGTACAAAACAATGCTGCTCTTATTGTTCTTGACGCAGATAGAGGAAGAGGGGTAAACGATATAAACAACCTTGACTGGTATCCGAGAAATTTTCAGTTTTATGGGATGAATGCAGATGTGCTGTGTGCCCTGTGGAATGCAGACTTATCAACCGGTGGTGTAAGAGAAATACTTGCAAAGGATAGAACTCAGCCACTCAGAGGTGTTGAAATTATAAACAACGGTGTATCCGGTGATTCTTCTGCTCTCATGGTAAAAATACCTTTCTCCGTGCTCTATGGCAACTCTGGTATTGTAAAACCTTATGATACAATTAAACTTGTTGCGCTTATTACTGGCTCCGACCATGCCATGGGAGCAGATGCTATACCTGATAATGAGAACATAGGGAGTTCCTCTGCAATAAGAACCCATATTGAAATAGTACTTGATAAAGATGGTGATTCAATACCTGATGATTCGGTAAGTGTGATAAATAGAACAAAGGTTGTAACTTATCCTGAGAAACCATTATATCTTGAGAATTTTGAAATATCAAATAAGATAGTGAACGAGAATACTCCACTTTCCATACGATTCTCAGTTACCGATTACTCTTTCGCAAAAGTTTATATATATTCAGAACAGGGTAAGAAGGTATATGAATGGCACTTTGAAAGTCTTGAGCCTGACGTTGAAAAGACTATATTGTGGAGGCCATCGGAGAGTTTACCTCAGGGGATTTACTACGTGTTGATTGATATAAACGACATAATAAGGAGCAAGAAGGCATTTTTCATTAAAAGATAGTCATCTATCTCTT
This sequence comes from Caldifarciminota bacterium, assembly GCA_027038175.1. Lineage (GTDB taxonomy): Bacteria > Hydrothermota > Hydrothermia > UBA1063 > CAJXJZ01 > CAJXJZ01. The sequence goes on from JALVYB010000016.1 coordinate 2,897, forward strand.
ATAAACCTTTCTTTTAGTCCTCTTTTAAGGATTTCTTTTTTGAGAATCTGGGTCTTGGGGTCGTGTCTATAGCCTGAGGCAAATGGTATACTATCTTTAAAACCAAAGAGTTCGGATATGGATTTCATAAATAATTCTCTTATGTATTTGCCTAATATACCTGCAAGCATAATAGGGAGATATTCTTCGTCTCCATTGAGAAGAAAGTAGAGTTCTCTTTCACCTATTTTATAATAAGAAATGTGATGTTTTTCTTCTATTACCTTTACATCCTCACCCCCAACGAAGAAAAAATTGCGATAAAACTTGGTGCCGCCTATTTTGCCCATAAAATATATTTTTGAAGGGAGTTTTTCTCTTACGCGTTTGAAACCAAGGAAATCTACAAAAGCCTTGTTGTCAAATCTTTTTATCAGGGAATTAAATTCTGGTGCATCGATTATTTCTACGTATATATCTTTTATCTTTATTTCAGGAAGCAATTGTCCTTTCTCATCCAGATCTTTTTCCCACACAGGCAATTTGAAGTTAATAAGATTATGCGGTTCATAAGTTGAGATACTCTTTATTAAAGAGAAAAAATCGTCTCCGGTTTTCCCGGCAAGTTTTATTAAATAGCGTGCTATTTCTTCTCCTTTTTTATAACTTTTCAGATTCCGTTTGAAGATCTTTTTTGAATCTTCAATTATCGCATTAAATCCAAGAATCTCCCTTCTTAACGAATAAATAGAGTCAAACGGAGCCTGAATCTGGATACCTGTTATTATAAGGGGTCCTATTAAAGGTCCATATCCGTTTTCATCTATCCCTGCTATTGTTTCCTCGGGACCATAAAAAAGAAATCTTTCTTCTCTCATAATAAAAACGCCCCCGGCAGGATTCGAACCTGCTACCTGCGGTTTAGGAAACCGCCGCTCTGTCCTAATGAGCTACGGGGGCTAATATCGTATTTCAAAACCAATAAAATCATCAGATACAGAGATAGGGCTTTTAGATATGCTGTCAACCCTTGCAAGAAAAGGCCCTTTTTTCAGTCGTTCTATGAACGCTGATTCGTTTTCATTTGGAATATACACAACCTCAACGCTTCCATCAGGAAGGTTTCTCACATATCCTTTTATTCCGTATTTTTGAGCCTCTTTCATAGCAAAATACCTGTAACCAACTCCCTGAACTCTTCCTTTAATCAAAAGTCGCACTGCCTCCACAACGTTTAAATTATAAAGCCTGTTAAAAAAACTTCAAACGGAAAGTTTATACATACAAAGGGAATGGCAG
>JALVYB010000017.1 GCA_027038175.1 Caldifarciminota bacterium
AACTCACGGTCTCTTTATGGTACAAAGAAGCCCAAGGATTGAGGAGGTTGAATTATGAGGAGAAGAAGAGCACCTGAGAGACAGGTTGCACCTGACCCAAAATACGGTTCATTACTTGCAGCAAAATTTATTAATAACCTTATGTGGGACGGTAAAAAGTCCCTTGCTCAGAAGATTTTCTATCAGGCAATAGAGTATATCGAGAAGAAGACCAAAAGAAACGGGATGGAAGTTTTCGAGGAAGCGATAAAGAATGTGAAGCCTATATACGAGGTGAGACCGAGGAGAGTTGGTGGTGCCACATATCAGGTCCCTGTGGAGGTAAGACCCAAGAGACAGTTGTCTCTTGCCATAAAGTGGATAATTCGTTCTGCCAGAGCGCGTGGTGAAAGAAGGATGTATGAACGTCTTGCTAACGAACTTATAGATGCTGCCAACAACACGGGTGCATCTATAAAAATAAGAGAGAACACTCATAGAATGGCTGAAGCCAACAAGGTGTTCGCTCATTATAAGTGGTAAATTATGGATAAAAGACCCTCTCCAGATTTGACGAGAATTAGAAATATAGGTTTCGCAGCGCACATAGACGCTGGTAAAACCACAACAACAGAGAGGGTCTTATTTTATTCAAAGAAAATTCATCGTATTGGAGAAGTTGACGAGGGCTCAGCCACCACTGACTGGATGGAGCAGGAGAAGGAGAGAGGAATAACTATAGTAAGTGCTGCTGTAACTACTTTCTGGAAAGACCATCAGTTCAACATAATTGATACACCAGGACATGTGGATTTTACGGCTGAGGTGGAAAGGTCTCTCAGAGTTCTTGATGGACTCATAGTTATTTTTGATGCTTCGGCTGGAGTGGAGCCTCAGTCTGAAACAGTATGGCATCAGGCAGAGAGGTACGGTATCCCAAGGTTAATTTTCTTTAACAAAATGGACAAGACAGCAGCAAGTGCAGAGAACTCTTTAAAATCTGTCAAAAAACGTCTTACTGATAGAGCAATACTATTTCAGGTGCCTGTTGGGGAGGAAAGTGGCTTCAGGGGAGTTATTGATATAGTCGCACGTAAAAAGTATATCTGGACAGAGGCTGACCGTACTGGAGAGAGTTATCTCACAGAGGATGTAGAATTTACTGATGACCTTCTCTCCATGTATGAAGAGATTGTTTATGCCGTGGCTGAGCATGATGAGGGAATAATTGATGAGTTCTCGGAACATGGGATTGTAAATGAGAAAAGGCTTAAGAGTGCTATAAGAAAAGCTGTTATCAAAGGTGATATTTTCCCGGTTTTTATGGGGGCTGCAAAAAAGAATATTGGTATTCAGCCCCTTATGGATGCAATTGTTGATTATCTCCCATCTCCGCTCGATCTACCACCGGTTAGGGGAAAGGACCCAAGGACCGGGGAAGTCGTTGAGAGAAAGAGAGATGTAAATGAACCATTCTCTGCGGTGATTTTCAAGATACAGGTTGACAAACATGCAGGTGCTCTTTCTTACATGAGAGTTTACTCAGGAAAGGTGCGGGTAAATGAGAAGGTCCTGAATACAAGGACGATGAAGGGAGAACGCCTTACAAGGCTTTATGAGATGCATGCCAATAGAAAGCACCCCATACATGAGGCGTGGGCAGGTGAAATAGTTGGAGTTGTTGGCATTAAAGATGTTAAAACCGGGGATACGCTTTCTGCGGTGGATGCTCCTGTGGTATTTGAGGGAATGCATTTCCCTGAACCTGTTGTGTCTAAATACGTTGAGCCAAAGTATGTGCGGGACCTCGAAAAACTTGAAGACACCTTGAAAGCACTTGAAGTTGAGGATCCCACTTTCAGAGTTAAAAAGGATAAGGAAACAGGACAGATAGTGATGACTGGTATGGGAGAACTTCATCTTGAGATTATAGAGGATAGACTGAAAAAAGATTTTGGTATTGAGGTGCGTACTGGAAAACCGCAGGTTTCGTATCGTGAGACAATTACTAAAGAAGTGCATGTTGAAGAAGAGTTTGACAAGGAATTAACAACAGGTAGAGAATACGGTTTGGCTGTTTTTAATCTTTCTCCTCTTCGCCGTGGAGAGGGTGTGATTATAGATACAGACAGGATAAACATGGAGCCTGAACAGAGGGAATATCTCGTTAAAATAATAGAGGAATCGCTTTCTTTTGGTCCACTTCGTGGATATCCTGTAACAGATATTAAAGTCGAACTTCTATCCCTTGGTGGCGAGGGTACAACCCCTCTGGGGAATGAACTTGCTGTTAGAATGGGAATAGAAAGAGGGCTTAAAGAGGGCGAGCCCGTGTTGCTCGAGCCTTATTTATTTGTAGAGATTCTCACCCCCCAGGAATTTGTAGGAAGCGTAATTGGGGATTTAACGAGCAGGGGCGGGGATGTGCAGGAAGTTGTCCCTGTTAGCGAGTATGTTAGTAATATAAGGGCTTATGTCCCTTTAAGAAAGATGATGGGATACGCAGTTACCCTGAGATCACTTACTCAGGGTAGAGGAAACTTCTGGATGAAGGTCGCGTATTTTGAAAAAGTAAAGGAAAAAATAAGTAAAATATGATGGAGGTAAAGTGATGGCAAAACAGAAGTTTGAAAGAACCAAGCCACATCTCAATGTCGGTACAATAGGGCACGTGGACCATGGTAAAACGACCCTTACTGCAGCAATCACAAAGGTGCTTGCACAGAAGGGTCTTGCCCAGGAAATGGACTACGACCAGGTTGCAAAGGCTGACGCAAAACTCTTTAGAAGAGACGCTACAAAGATATTGACAGTGAATATTGCACACGTAGAGTACGAGACTGAAAAAAGACACTATGCCCATATCGACTGTCCAGGTCACCACGACTATATCAAAAACATGATTTCAGGTGCTGCACAGATGGATGGTGCTATCCTGGTTGTTTCTGCGCCGGATAGTGTTATGCCTCAGACAAGAGAGCACGTTCTTCTTGCAAGACAGGTTAATGTTCCTTACATAGTGGTATTTATAAACAAGGTTGACCTTGTTGATGACCCAGAACTCATTGAGCTTGTAGAGCTTGAGGTCAGAGACCTCCTTAACAAGTACGAGTTCCCTGGTGATGATGTGCCTATTATAAAGGGTTCAGCCCTTAAAGCACTCCAGAACCCCAATGACCCAGAAGCCACAAAGCCCATCTTTGAACTTCTCGATGCAATGGATAACTACATACCAGACCCAGAGAGAGAGGTTGATAAGCCATTCCTTATGGCAATTGAGGACGTTTTCTCAATTACAGGTCGTGGTACTGTGGTGACAGGTAGAGTTGAGCGTGGAAAACTCACTCCTGGTGAGGAAGTTGAGATTATTGGCTTCAGAGACAAGCCTTTAAAGACAACAGTGACATCCATAGAGATGTTCAGGAAGATCCTTGATGAGGCACTCCCTGGAGACAACGTTGGACTTCTCCTCCGTGGTGTCAAGAAGGATGAGGTAGAGAGAGGAATGGTTGTTGCAAAACCCGGTTCAATTAATCCACACAGGAAATTCAAGGCTCAGGTATACGTATTGACAAAGGAAGAGGGTGGAAGACACACACCGTTCTTCAACGGTTACAGGCCTCAGTTCTACTTCAGAACGACAGACGTCACAGGTTCTATCAAACTGCCCGAAGGAAGGGAAATGGTTATGCCTGGTGACCACGTGAACCTTGAGGTTGAACTTATTGCCCCTGTTGCTATTGAGAAAGAATTGAGATTTGCTATTCGTGAGGGTGGAAGAACAGTCGGTGCAGGTATTGTAACCGATATTATTGAGTAATTATGGAAGCAAAAATCAGAATTAAACTAAAATCATATGACCCTGTCCTCGTGGACAGGTCTGCAAAGAGAATTGTGGTGACTGCAAGAATGACTCAGGCAGAGGTATCGGGCCCGATACCTCTGCCCACAAAAAGAACGCTTTATTCTGTTATAAGGTCACCACATGTGCACAAAAAATCTCAGGAACAATTCGAACTCAAGGTTCATAAGAGACTTGTAGAAATCAGGAATCCCAATCAGGAAACAATTGATAAGCTCTCCAAGCTGGATTTGCCGGCGGGAGTGGATGTTGAAATCAAAATGATTTAAAAAGGAGAATTAGAATGATAGGATTGGTTGGTAGAAAGCTGGGTATGACCCAGATACCTACCAAAGACGGCACGATGACCCCTGTTACGGTCATTGAGGCCGGCCCCTGCTACGTCCTTCAGGGGAAGACTCTTGAGAAGGACGGGTACTATGCAGTGAAGGTAGGATTTGGGGAAGTAAAAAGTAAAAAGCTGAACAAACCTCTCCTTGGAGAGGCGAAGAAGGTATTTGGTGAGAGGGAAACTTACCCTCTCAGGGTTATAAAGGAGTTTCGTCTTAATGAAGCGCCGCAGTATAACCCCGGTGATGTGCTAACGGTAGAGTTGTTCAATGAGGGTGAGAAAGTAGATGTGCAGGGAATCTCTATAGGTAAAGGCTATCAGGGAGTTATGAAGCGCTGGAGATTTTCTGGTGGCCCCAAGAGTCATGGTTCAAAGTTCCACAGGCATCCAGGTTCAATTGGTCAGCACTCAGAGCCTGCTAAGGTCTGGAAGGGAAAGAAAATGGCAGGACATGCAGGATTTCGCAAGGTAACGGTAAAAAATCTACAGGTAGTTCAAGTTGACAAGGATAAAAATCTCGTATTCGTTAAGGGCGCGGTTCCTGGCAGCACAGGTAGTATTGTGTATATAACCAAAGCAAAGGGGTATGGTAAATGAGCATAAAAATAGAGATAAAAGATAAAAATGCCAATGGAAAAGGGGAAATAGAACTTTCAGAGGAACTCTATAATGTTCCCGTATCACGACATCTTCTGTATCAGGTGGTCAGGGCTTATCAACTGAATAAGAGACAGGGAACCGTTAAAGCGAAGACAAGAGGCGAGGTTAAGGCATCTACCAGGAAGATATACAGACAGAAGGGGTTGGGAAGGGCAAGACATGGTGCGATTTCTGCTCCCATTTTCGTAGGTGGTGGTAAAGCGTTTCCTCCGAGGCCAAGAGACTGGAGACTGGATATACCCAAAGAACTCAAGAGAAAGGCTTTATCTCAGGCATTAAGTGACAGAGTACGTGACGGTAAGTTTATTGTTCTCGATAGTTTCGGGATAGAAAGGCCAAAGACAAAGGACATGGTAGAGGTTCTCAAAAATCATGGCCTGTACGGGGAGAAGATACTCGTTGTGTATGGAGAGGATAATCAGAATATCTATCTTGCCACACGGAATATAAAGGGTGTAGAAGTGAAAAGGGCACAGGATATTAACGCCTATGATGTTCTCAAAAAGCCCTATTTACTGATTGATAAAAAAGGTGTGGAAATATTAAACGAGAGGTTGTCAAAATGAAGGACCCAAGAGACATCATCATAAGACCTGTTATAACGGAGAAAGCAATGGACCTTGCTCAGAAAAATTCTCAGTATGTGTTTGAGGTCCATCCAGACGCTCCCAAGCCGGAGATTAAGAAAGCAGTGGAGGAACTTTTCAAGGTGCATGTGGAGAGGGTAAGGGTGATTAATATGAAACCAAAGAATAAGAGAGTGAGACTTGCGCAGGGAAAAACGAGGAGATGGAAAAAGGCTATAGTCATTCTGAGAAAGGGTGAAAGTATACCAATGTTTGAAGGAGTGTAGCCATGGGTATTAAGAGATTTAGACCTTATACACCTTCCAGAAGATTTATGACGGTATCTGATTTCTCTGATATTACCAAGAAAAAACCAGAGAAATCGCTTTTGGAGCCGAAGAAAAGCACCGGGGGAAGGAATAATCTTGGAAGAGTTACAGTACGTTTTAGAGGCGGCGGACATAAAAAATTTTACAGGATCATTGATTTTAGAAGGGAAAAGTTTGGTGTTCCAGCAGTAGTTAAATCAATTGAGTATGATCCAAATAGAACTGCAAGAATTGCACTTTTAGCATATAAAGACGGTGAAAAAAGATATATTATTGCACCTCACGGTTTAAAAGTAGGGGACGTTGTTGTGTCAGGTCCCGGTTCTGAGATTAAAGTGGGTAATGCGGTTCCTCTCAGGGAAATACCTGAGGGAGTGCCCATTCACAATATTGAGCTTATACCGGGCAGAGGCGGGAAACTCGTTCGTTCAGCAGGTTCCAGTGCGGTTATCCTTTCTAAGGAGGGAAAATATGCTCATGTCCAATTACCTTCTGGTGAGGTAAGGCTTATAGACCAGAATTCACTTGCTACGATAGGACAGGTATCCAACATAGACCATGAAAACATAGTCATTGGTAAAGCTGGCAGAAAGAGATGGATGGGACGTAGACCACATGTAAGGGGAATTGTTATGAACCCTGTTGACCATCCACTTGGCGGTGGTGAAGGGAGATCAAAATCAGGACGTCCACCTTCAAGTCCGTGGGGACTTGTTGATGGTAAGAAGACGAGAAAGAAACACAAACCTTCAAACAAGTTTATTGTTAAGCCTCGGAGGAAGAAATGAGCAGGTCGAAAAAGAAAGGGCCTTATGTAGACCAGAAACTTTACAGGCGTATTGTTGAGATGAACAAAACCGGGAAGAAGGCTGTTATTAAAACTTATTCCCGGAGGTCTACGATAGTGCCTGAATTTATTGGACATACAATTGCAGTTCATAATGGCAGGAAGTTTATTCCAGTTTACATTATACAGGACATGGTGGGGCACAAACTGGGCGAGTTTGCACCAACACGCACGTACAGAGGACACAAAGATAAGAAAGCACAAACAGTGAGGTTGAAATGATGGTGGGCAGAGCAGTACATAAGTTTGCGAGAATATCACCAAAGAAGATGAAGCCATTGCTTGCTGAAATAAGAGGAAAATCTGTTGCAGAGGCTGATGCTATACTCTATCTCATGAACAAAAAGGGAGCAAGAATTACGCGCAAGGTTTTGAAGGCTGCTGTGGCATCTCTTAACAATAAGATTGGAAGAGAACTTGCGCCTGAGGAGATAACAGTGAAGGTTGCTAAGGTGGATAAAGGACTTACAATGAAGAGAGTCAGGCCTTTCTGGAGAGGAATGGCCACGCTAATTAGAAAAAGAACTTCTCATATCACAATTGAGGTAGAGGGAGGAGAAGAGTAATGGGTCAGAAAGTACATCCAATAGGTTTCAGACTTGGGGTTAACAAAGACTGGAAAGCCCACTGGTTTGCAAGGGGCAAGGACTATGAAAAGTATCTTCAGGAAGACCTCAAAATAAGAGATTACATCAAGGAGAGATTTAAGGATGCGATGGTTTCCAAGGTGGTTGTTGACAGAGCCTCTGATAGATTAAGCATAAGTATATATTCAGCGAGACCAGGGTTGGTTATAGGTAGAAAGGGACAGGAAGTAGAGGCGCTTAGAAAGAATCTTGCGAAGATGCTCAATTACAGAGACCTCAATATTAACGTGATAGAGATTAAGGTACCAGAAGTTGATGCTCAACTCGTGGCGCAGAACATTGCAAGAAAAATCGAGCAAAGGGTATCTCACAGGAGGGCCATGAAGAGAGCGGTTGAGACGGCTCTAAAAATGGGTGCAAAAGGTATAAAGATTTACGCCAAGGGGAGACTCGCAGGTGCTGAAATTGCACGTAAAGAATGGTATCTCAAAGGACGTGTTCCCCTTCAGACCATAAGAGCAGATATTGATTATGGTGAAGCCACTGCCTTTACGAGATATGGTACTGTTGGCGTAAAAGTATGGATTTATAGAGGCGATATACTTGAAAGGCCAATGGAGGAGGAGTAGGCCATGTTAATGCCTTCCAGAACAAAGTACAGGAAACAACATAGAGGAAGAATGAAAGGAAAGGCTATGGCTGGAAATTACATAGCCTTTGGTGAATATGCACTTAAGGCTCTTGAGCCTCACTGGATTACAGGTAACCAGATTGAGGCGGCAAGAATAGCCATTACGAGGTATCTTAAAAAGGGTGGAAAACTCTGGATACGCATTTTCCCTGACAAACCGGTTACAAAGAAGCCAGCGGAGACTCGTATGGGTAAGGGAAAGGGAAATGTTGATAGATGGGTTGCAGTTGTGAAACCCGGTAGAATTCTCTTTGAACTTGGCGGAGTAACTGAGGAGCAGGCGAAAGAGGCTTTTCGCAGGGCTGCAACAAAACTACCTATAAAGACGAGATTTGTATCTCTTAAGGAGGGTGGAGTATGAAAGCATATGAACTCAGGGAATTATCTGATGGTGAACTTAAGGCAAAACTGAAGGAGTTAAAGGAAGAACTCTTCACGCTTCGCATGGAGAAGGCTATGGCAAAACTCGCTCAACCTCATAGATTTAAAGAGATAAAAAGGAATATAGCAAGAATTAATACGATTCTGAGAGAAAGGAGGATGCAGAATGCAGACCAGAAATAGGAGAAGGGAGAGAGTTGGTGTTGTTGTCAGTGACAGAATGGATAAAACGAGAGTCGTGATGGTCGAAACACTTGTACAGCATCCCCTTTACAAAAAATACGTAAAGAGGAGAAAGAAATTCTACGCTCATGATGAGAAGAACGAGACACATGTAGGAGATGTTGTGAGAATTATGGAAACAAGACCGCTTTCTCGTCTTAAGAGATGGAGAATAGTGAGTATAGTAAGAAAGGCTCACGGGGAGGCTTAAAATGATTCAGGATATTTCCAGACTTAAGATTGCTGACAACACTGGAGCCCAGGAGGCACTTGTTATTAAGGTCCTGGGTGGTTCTCGTAGGAAGTATGCAAGAGTGGGGGACGTGGTTGTTGTTACCATTAAAGATGCTGTCCCCAACTCATCCATTAAAAAGGGTTCTGTGGTAAAGGCTGTTATTGTTCGTACCAGGAAGGAAATGAGAAGACCTGATGGGACTTATATCAAGTTTGATGACAATGCTGCGGTTATTATAGACAACAACGGAGAACCAAAAGGCACGAGGGTATTTGGGCCAGTTGCAAGAGAACTCAGGGAAAAGAGGTTTATGAGGATTGTATCACTTGCTCCGGAGGTGGTATAATGGCACTGAAAATAAAGAGAGGAGACACGGTTAAGGTAGTTAAGGGCAAGGATAAAGGGAAAATAGGTAAGGTAAAGAAAGTGCTCATAGAGAAAAAGAGGCTGATTGTTGAAGAGGTGAATATTGTAAAAAGGCATATGAGGGCTACAGGACCTGATAGACCTTCAGGAATAGTTGAAATGGAGGCTCCTATTTCCTGGAGCAATGTGCGACTTGTTTGTCCTTCCTGTGGAGAACCTACAAGGGTTGGTTTTAGATTTGAGGAAGGGAAAAAGGTTAGATACTGTAAAAAGTGTAACGAGGTGATAGACTGATGGAACAGGCGAGACTTTACAAAGAATACATAGAGAATATAAGACCCCGCCTTATGAAGGAAATGGGGTATAAAAACATTAATGAGGTTCCGAGGATTGAGAAGATAGTTGTAAACGTGGGTGTCGGCGAGGCCGTACAGGACCCGAAAATACTTGATATAATAAGTGCTGACCTTGCCATGATTACAGGTCAGAGACCAGAAGTAAGACGTGCAAGAAAATCAGTCGCTCAGTTCCATCTGAGAAAGGGTATGCCAATTGGACTGCGTGTAACATTGAGAAAAAGATACATGTACGACTTCTTCGACAGGCTTATCAACTTTGCTCTCCCGAGAGTGAGGGACTTTAGAGGATTACCGCTTGATTCTTTCGATGGAAGAGGTAATTACAATTTTGGGTTGAATGAGCATACAGTATTTCCGGAAGTTGAAATTGATAAGGTTAAAAAGGTATTCGGAATGAATATAACAATAGTAACAACTGCAGAGACAGATGACGAGGCAAGGGCTCTGCTTGCAGCCTTTGGTTTTCCATTCGAAAGGAGGGAAGAATAAATGTCAAGAAAGGCTAAGAGAACAAGGAATAAAGAGCCAAAATTCGCAGTAAGAAAGTATAATAGATGTAAAAGGTGTGGAAGAACCCACGGATACATCAGAAAATTCGGGCTTTGCAGGATATGTTTTAGAGAGCTTGCACTTAAAGGTGAATTGCCAGGTGTTAAGAAGGCCAGTTGGTAAGATGGAGGTAGAAAATGATTTATGACCCAATTGCGGACCTTTTGACGAGAATAAGGAATGGTGTAAGGGCGCATCACGACTCTGTTATTATTGAGCCCCTTTCCAAGATGAAACTTCGCATACTGGATATTTTAAAAAAGGAAGGTTTTATCGAGGGATACGAGGTGATATCAGAGGAGCGCGGCGGAAGATGCAGGGTCTTTTTAAAATATGATGAGGAAGGTAATCCGGTTATAGAGGACCTGCAACGAGTTTCCAAGCCCTCAAGAAGGGTTTACGTGGGAAAAGACGAGGTTCCCTGGGTGAGAAACGGTCTTGGTATTGCGATTATTTCCACGTCTCAGGGGCTCATGACTGACAGAGAAGCAAGAAGAAAAGGAGTTGGCGGAGAGCTGCTCCTCATGGTATGGTAAAAGGAGGCATGACATGTCAAGGATAGGGAAAAAACCTGTTCCCATCCCGGACGGTGTCCAGGTAAAGATGGAAAACGGGGTTATGCATTTTAAAGGTCCCAAGGGTGAACTGACTTTCACCCCACACAGGGACATGATAGTTGAGATTAAAGATAAAGAGATAATAGTAAAAAGACCATCTGAAGCCAAGTTCCATAAATCTCTCCATGGTACAACCAGGCAACTCATATACAATGCTGTTATGGGAGTTAAGGAAGGTTTTAAGAAAGAACTCGAACTGCAGGGTGCAGGTTACAAGGCACAAATGGAAGGCAATACCTTAGTTCTGAATGTTGGTTTTTCACACGAAGTTCGCATTAATCCACCACAGGGAATTACTCTTAAAGTTAATGGGCCCATTAAAACGACGGCTGGAGATAAGTTTGTTATTGAGGTATCAGGAATAGATAAGTATCTTGTTGGAGAGTGGGCTGCAAAGATAAGGAAGATAAGACCACAGGATCCTTACAAAGGCAAAGGACTGAAATACGTTGGCGAACATGTAAGAAAGAAAGCCGGTAAAGCAGGTGTTAAAGGTGCATAAGGAGGATTAGAATGAAGAGAGAAGAAAAAGTTTTAAGAAGGTTAAGAAGGCATAAAAGGATTAGAAAAAAGGTTATAGGTACTGAAGAGAGACCAAGGCTTGTGGTATACAAAAGTGCAAAGCACATATATGCTCAACTTGTTATAGACCCACCAATGGGAACAGCAAAGGTTATAACAGGCGCATCCACACTTTCTCCTGACATAAGAGACAAGGTTAAGGAAGCAAAGTCAAAGACAGAAAAAGCCAAACTCGTTGGACAACTCATAGCAGAGAGAGCAAAGGAACACGGGATAACAAAGGTGGCATTTGACAGAGCGGGCTACAGGTATATTGGTAGGGTTAAAGCCCTTGCTGATGCAGCAAGAGAAGCAGGGCTTGAATTTTAACACGGAGGGATTTTATGGCACAGGAAATTGGTGTTACTGAACTTATAGAAAGAGTTGTAACCATTAAGAGAGTTACAAAGGTAACCAAGGGCGGAAAGAATTTTAAACTTTCGGTATGGGTTGTCGTTGGTGATGGTAAAGGTAGAGTGGGAATAGGTCATGGGAAGGCACAGGAAACTCCGGAAGCCATTCAGAAGGCTTTAAAGAGAGCGCGCAAATCCATGGTAAATGTTGCAATGGTTAACGGAACCTTGCCACATGAAATAATTGGAAGAGAAGGTGCTTCAAAGATACTCCTTAAACCTGCAGGTCCTGGTACAGGTATTATTGCCCCACAGCCTGTACGTCTTGTGCTTGAGGCTGCAGGTTACAAAAATGCTTTGACAAAGTCACTTGGTTCAAATAATGCAATAAATCTCATGAAAGCCACAGTTAATGCACTTGTATCCCTCAAGGACCCTGAAAAAGTGGCTAAAAACAGAGGGCTTTCATTGGATATAATTTACAGGAGGTTTGGTCGTGGCAGGAAAGAAGAAACTCAGAGTGAAACAGATTAGAAGTTTAATAGATGTTAATAAAAAGCATAAAAAGACGATTCTTGCGCTCGGACTTGGTAGGATTGGAAAAGTAAAGGTGCATAATGATACGCCACAGATAAGAGGCATGATCAAACAGGTAGAATACCTATTAGAAGTAGAGGAGATTGAGGAGTAAGGAGGGCAACATGTACGATTTAAGTAATTTATCACCGGTCAAAGGTGCGGTTAAAAAGAAAAAAAGAGTGGCAAGAGGGCCAGGCTCAGGTCTTGGGAAAACTGCCGGGAGAGGCGAGAAGGGACAGAAATCAAGAAGTGGCGGGGCAAAGCCCAGATTCTTCGAAGGTGGACAGATGCCTCTTTACAGGAGATTGCCAAAGAGAGGATTCAAGAACATATGGAAGGTTCAGTATGAGATTGTAAATCTGAGAGATATAGAAGAGAGATTTTCTGATGGAGAGGTTGTGAATCCAAAGACACTAAAAGAAAAGAATCTCGTAAAGGGGAAGGGTCCTGTTAAAATCCTTGGGGATGGTAATCTAACGAAGAAGGTTACCTTTGAAGGTGTTGTTTTCTCCAAAAAGGCTCAGGAAAAAATAGGTAACCCGGGCGGTAATACCGATGCTGAGAAATCTGAATAATATCCCCAAGATAGAGGAACTCAGGAATAAGATACTCTTTGTGCTTGCTATGATTGCCGTTTACAGGCTGGGAACCCACATACCGGTTCCCGGTGTAAACGGCCATGCTCTTGCCGAGTTTTTCAGGCAGAATCTTGCAGGCACGGCTTTCGGTCTCTATGATATTTTCGTGGGAGGTGCTCTGTCAAGGGCTGCCATATTCGGCGCCGGGATTATGCCCTATATATCCGCATCCATTATCATGGAGCTTTTAGTAGCAACCTGGCCGTACCTTGAACGACTCAAGAAGGAAGGAGAACACGGTCAACGTCTGATAACAAGGTATTCACGATATCTTACAGTTCTTGTTGCCGGAATACAGTCTTTTGGAATGGCTATGTTCCTCGCTAACATAAAGTCACCTTCGGGTATACCAGTTGTTCCAAATCCAGGTCCCATGTTTATATTTACCACCATGATTGCACTCACAGGTGGAACACTCTTTCTTATGTGGATTGGTGAGCAGATGACAGACAGAGGTATAGGTAACGGTATATCTGTATTGATTTTTGCTGGAACCCTTGACAGTATTCCATACGAGTTTGCTCAATCTGTTCAACTTTTGAAGACCGGTGGCACTTCCCTCTTTGCATTTTTATTTGTTATTGTGGTTGTTGTTATCACAACAATGGCCGTGGTGGCTATTACAGAAGCCCAGAGAAGGGTTCCCATACAGTATGCAAAAAGAGTTGTAGGAAGGAAAGTCTATGGTGGTCAGACGACCTATTTACCTCTTACGCTAAACACAGCAGGTGTTATTCCCATTATTTTTGCACAGAGTATTCTTATGTTCCCTCAGACAGTGGGAACATTTTTTACGTCAGATACCCTCTCCTATATAATAGGGCTTTTCAGGCCGGGGTCACTTCTCTATGACATACTTTATGCCCTTCTTATTGTGTTCTTTGCTTACTATTATACTGCTATAGTGCTCAATCCAAAGGATATAGCAGATAATTTGCAAAGGTATTCTGGATTTATACCTGGTGTAAGGCCAGGACCTCAGACTGCAGAGTATATAGATAAAATTATGTCCAGGATACTTCTACCGGGTGCTATTTTCTTTGCTCTCATAGCTATCCTGCCATATCACATAATTCGTATGACCAATATACCATTCTACTTTGGTGGAACGAGAATCCTTATTATTGTGGGAGTTGCCCTGGAACTTCTACAGCAAATTAATGCCCACCTCATAATGAGACAGTATGATGGACTCCTCAAGAAGGGAAGAATTAGAGGGTGGAGAGGATAGGTATCATTTTGCTTGGTCCTCCGGGGTCTGGAAAGGGGACCCAGGCAAAGGAACTTGAAAAAAAGTTCGGTTTTGTTCATATTTCCACGGGTGACCTTCTCAGAAAAGCCGTGAGAGAAGGTACACCCGTTGGCAAAATCGCTGAGAAATACATGAGAGAGGGCGCACTTGTGCCTGACGACGTCATTTTAAAACTTGTAAATGAGGCATTGGATGGGGTGGATAAATTTGTTCTGGACGGTTTCCCCAGAAATACCTCTCAGGCAGAAAAACTCGATGACATGATGCGTGAAAAGAGTGGAAAAATCACGAAGGCAATTCTGCTTGAAGTGACAGATGATGAGATTGTCAGGAGGTTGCTTGCAAGGCGTGTCTGTCCATCCTGTGGAAGGGTATATAATCTCATTACGTCTCCTCCCAAGGACGACAATAAATGCGACGTTTGTGGGGTCCAACTTATAAGAAGAAGTGATGACAATGAAGATACCATTCGTAACAGACTTTCTGTTTATAGAAATGAAACTGCACCGCTTATCGATTATTACGAGAGGAAAGGGATTTTGGTTAAAATAGACGCCGAAAAATCTCCAGACGAGGTTTTTAATGCAATTGTTCGTGTAATTGGTGCTCATTGATGATTCACGTAAAAAACGAAGAAGAGATTAATGGTATAAGAAAATCGTGCGAACTCCTTGCAGAGTTATTTCTAAGAATATCAGAGGAAGAGTTAATTTCCGAGGGTGTAAGCACCAAAGAGGTAGATTTGTTCATAGAGAGTTTTATTAGAGAAAGAGGAGGACGCCCTGCTTTTCTCGGATACAGAGGATACCCTGCCTCTGCGTGCATATCCATCAATGATGAAGTGGTACATGGAATACCTACCAGCAAAAGAAAGTTCAAGAAGGGAGATCTTGTGAAAATAGATACAGGAATAAATCTTAACGGGTTTATATCGGATGCCGCAAGGAGTTATTACATTGGTGAAAATCCACCCGAGCATGTCAAAAAACTGATGGAGTCTGTAAAAGTAGCATTCTATGAGGGAGCACAGAAGGCTGTGGCCGGGAACAAACTTTCGGATATTTCAAATGCAATCTGGAACATTGCCCGGAAGTACGGAGTAAGCGTTATTAAGGAATTAGGTGGGCATGGAGTAGGGCTCAGACTCCATGAAGATCCTTTTGTACCTAATTATGGACCTCCTGGAAGAGGGCCTGTTTTAAAAGCAGGTATGGTACTTGCAATTGAGCCCATGTTTGCAGGGGGGGCTGGAAGGGTCTACACTAAAAAAGATGGGTGGACAATTGCCACCCTGGATGGGTCTTTGACTGCCCATTATGAAAATACAATCCTTGTAGGAGAAAAAGAAGTTGAAATTTTAACGGAGCTTTAATATGCCAAAGAAGAATGTTATAAAAATGGAAGGTACAATAAAAGAAGTCCTGCCCAATGCGATGTTCAGAGTTGAGCTGGACAATGGTCTTGTGATACTTGCGCATGTGGCGGGCAAGATGCGAATGCATTTTATAAGGATTCTACCGGGTGACAGGGTTGTAGTGGAACTTTCACCCTATGACCTTACAAGAGGTAGAATAGTATATAGGCACAAGTAATCTATCTATTTGACACACCGCAGCGTGTGGTGTAAAATATACGAGCTCAAAGAGATAAAAGGGAGGATATTATTCTCATGAAAGTCAGGTCATCGGTAAAGAAAATATGTAATAAGTGTAAAATTGTTAGAAGAAAGGGTAGGGTTTGGGTTATCTGTGAAAACCCTAAACACAAGCAAAGACAGGGATAGGAGGTAATCAATGGCAAGGATTGCAGGAGTTGACCTTCCCAAGAATAAGAGGATTGAGGTGGCTCTTACATACATTTTTGGTATAGGACTCTCCACGTCTCGCAAAATACTTGAGGCAACTGGTGTGAATCCCGACACTCGTGTTAAGAACTTAACCCCTGAGGAAGTTGCAAAGCTCAGAGAAGAAGTTGATAAATATAGAGTTGAGGGCGCATTAAGGGCTGAGATAGCAAGAAATATTAAAAGACTTATTGATATTGGATGTTATAGAGGGTTGAGGCATAAGATGGGATTGCCTGTCCGTGGGCAGAGGACAAGGTCAAACGCAAGAACAAGAAAAGGCCCAAGGGGTAATATGCTGAAAAGAAGCAGGAAGAAAGGGGGTAAATAATGGCGAGAAGAACAAGTTCTGAGACCTTAAGGAGAAAGAAGAAAAAAGCAAAAGGTATAGAGCCTGTAGGTATTGCGCATATTCAGTCAACTTTTAACAATACGATTGTGACAATTACGGATTTGAAGGGCAACACTATAACCTGGGCAAGTGGAGGTACTGTTGGATTCTCCGGAACAAGAAAGGGTACTCCTTTTGCTGCTATGAAGGCTGCTGAGAGAGCTGCAAAGGAGGCAAAATCTCTTGGAGTTCAAAGGGTTGAGGTCTGGGTAAAGGGCCCTGGCCCTGGCAGGGAATCGGCAATAAGAGCAATTCAGGCTGCTGGTTTAGAGGTTTTTGCAATTAAGGACGTCACGCCCATACCCCATAATGGTTGTAGACCACCTAAAAGAAGGAGAGTATAGGTATGGCAAGGTACACAGGTCCCAAGTGCAGATTATGTAGAAGAGAAGGGGAGAAACTGTTTCTTAAAGGTGAACGGTGTTTCTCTAAGTGTCCCCTTGATGGGCATAAACGTTATCCTCCGGGTATGCATGGACCCGAGAGAAGAAAGAAACTATCGATTTACGGACTTCAGTTAAGAGAAAAACAGAAAGTAAAGAGGATTTATGGAGTGCTGGAAACACAGTTCAGAAAGTTCTTTGAATGGGCGAGAAAGATGCCCGGTAATACAGGTGAGAATTTGCTTTCCCTTCTTGAGAGAAGACTTGACAATGTGATATACAGGCTTGGCATTGCAGCAAGCAGGTCCCAGGCAAGACAACTTGTGAATCATGGTCATGTAAGGGTAAATGGTAAAAAAGTGGATATAGCGTCATATCTTGTAAAACCTGGGGATGTGATAACGCTTTCTGATAAAGCCAAAAAGTTTGCTATAGTGCAGGATAATCTTGAAGGCCTTGACATAGCTACCATCCCAACATGGTTATCTTTTGACAAGAACAAGATTGAAGGCAAAATTGTCAGGAATCCTATAAGAACTGATATAACCTATCCAGTAAACGAAACCTTAATCATTGAGCTCTACTCCAAGTAGGGGTAAAGGTATATGAAGAATTTATTAATACCAGATGGAATAAAAGTTGTTGAGGAGTCAGAGAGTTTTGGAAAATATCTCTTTGCTCCTCTTGAAAGGGGCTTTGGCATTACTGTGGGAAATAGTCTTAGAAGAGTGCTGCTTTCCGCAATCCCTGGACAGGCTATTTATGCCGTTAAAATAGAAGGTGTCCTGCATGAGTTCTCGACAATAAAGGGAATAGTTGAGGATGTTCCTCATATTGTGCTTAATCTAAAGAGAGTTCGCCTCAAATTCGATGAAGGTTCTCCAGAGGAGGCGGTATTGAGGCTTAAAGTTCAGGGGCCCAAGGAGGTAAAAGCAAAAGACCTGGATTTACCGGAGTACGTTACAGTAATGGACCCAGAGCATCATATCGCCACAATAACCACAGATGCTGTATTTGAAATGGAGCTCCGGGCGAACAGAGGAAGAGGTTTTGTCCAGGTAGAGGACATGAAATATGACCTTCCTGAAGGCTTTATCCTAATGGATGCCATTTATAGCCCTGTACAAAAAGTGAATTACACAGTGGAAAATATGCGTGTTGGTTCAAGAACAGACTATGAGAAGCTAATACTTGAAATCTGGACAGATGGCTCCATTCATCCCTTCAATGCCCTTAAAGAGGCGTCAGAGATTTTGAAGACACACTGTGAGCGTGTTGTGCTTCTTGCTGAAGAGAAGGAGAAGGAAGAGGAGAGTATAAGGTTTGAGGAGAGAGAGCGTATTAGAAACTTTATAATCAACGATATAGCAACGCTCGAACTTTCAAGGCGCACCCTGAATTGTCTCAGAGATGCCGGGATAAATAAAATTTATCAACTTGTGGCAAAGACAGAGGATGAACTCCTGGAACTCAAGAACTTTGGACAGAAGTCTCTCTCAGAGGTAAAGGAGAAACTTGCCAGATTTAATTATTCCCTTGGACTGGATATCAGGAAGTATTTAAAAGAGGAGGAAATAGAAAATGAGGCATCTCAAGAAAGTTAAGAAACTCGGCAGAGATACGGAGCACAGAAGGGCATTGCTCAGGAATCAGGTTATTTCCCTCTTTACACATGGTAAAATCAAAACTACTCTTCAGAAGGCAAAGGAGACAAGACGCTGGGCAGAGAAAATGATTACACTTGGTAAAAGAGGCACTGTTCCTGCAAGAAGGGAGGCATTCAGGTTTCTTGCAGACAGGAAAATGGTTAATAGAGTGTTTGATGAAATTGCCCCACTTTTTAAAGATAGAAAAGGTGGATATACGAGGATTTATAGACTCTGGAGAAGAAGAGGGGATAATGCTGAAATGGCAATGCTTGAACTCCTTGCATTCCCAGCAGTCAAAGAAGAGGAAACAGAGTCCAAAGAGGAGCCAAAGAAGAAGAAAAAAGGTCTCTTTGGTAAAAAGTAATTCCGTAACCTTCTGAAAGACAATAAAATAAGCCCATCTCTTGTGTTTGAATAACCAGGAGATGGGCTTTATAATTTGTTTATGTATAAATGTTCAATTTCCCTTGAAAATTTCAGGAATTTTGAATCTCTGAAGATTGGATTTAACGAGAACAAAAACATAATAACAGGCAAAAACGGAAGTGGCAAAACTTCCATTTTAGAAGCGATTTTTTTTGTCATTTTTGGTTCCTCTTTCAGAGAAAAGGACAGACAAGCCCTTATTACAACAGGAAAAGAGTATTTGAGGGTCGAACTTATTTATCGTGACGTTATTCTTGAAAGGTACATGGACCTCTATGGAAAAAGGGTTGTAAGACTCAATGGTGAAGAGGTGAAAAGAAGCGATGTTACTTCACGGTTTCTCGCAGTTTATTCCATAGGAAGGGAAAATCTTATTGATGGACCTCAACACGAAAGGAGGAAAATACTTGATAAACTCTCTGGTGTTATTATCCCAGAGTATAGAGAGTATCTCGCAAAGTACCAGAGGGTTGTATCTATAAAGAAAAATGCCATTTTCGCTGGAGACATGAATACGGTTATAGCGTCAAATGTGAAATTGTGGGAGCTTTACAGAAAAATATCCCGTGCACGTGAAAATACACTTCTATACCTTAAAAGGATAGTAGAGAAAGAGGGGCTGGGTGAAATTGAATTCTCATATAGAAAAAGCATAAGTGGATATGATGACCTTAATAGTTATGCTAAACAGGAGATAGATGAAGGGAAGATGCTTGTAGGACTCAATATGGACAGGGTGGATGTTACAGTGGATGGACTTGACGCAAGGAGTTACTATTCGCATGGTATAAAAACTTATATATGGCAGCGAATCCTTATAAAGTACATAACCATGGTAGCAGAGGAAAGTGGCAGAACTATATTTCTTCTTATGGATGAGCCTTTTGCAGTCCTCGATGAAGAAAAGAGTCAGGAACTTCTTGAAAGTACCCATGAAAATTTCGGGCAGGTTGTTTATTTTTTTACCACTCAGAGGAGTTTAAATATTGACTCATACTCAATTAACCTTGACCATGGAAGAATTAAAGCAGACGTTTGACAAAGTTGTAAGGAGCATACTTGGAGAGAAAGCAGTTAAGTATGAAATAAGGAAGGCTGTTATGGATTTTTTCAGGGAAAGGGGGATTCAAACTGAATTGTTTGATGTGGACGTTAAAAGAAAATATGTATACATAAGGGTTGATAATCCCTATTTACGAAATGAAATGTATATGCAAAGAGTTAATCTTGAGGCATTTCTTCATAAAAGATGCCCAGAGTCAGTGGAATTTCAGGTTAAGTTTACAGGGAGGAGATAATGGAAGAGAAGAAACCACTTGAGAATAGAGAAAATTATACTGCTCAGGACATAAGGGTTCTTAAGGGTCTTGAGGGTGTACGAATGAGGCCCGCTATGTATATAGGTGATGTGGGCAAGAGGGGGCTGCATCATCTTATTTATGAAATAGTGGACAACTCGGTTGATGAGGCACTTGCAGGGTATTGCTCTGAAATCAGAATTATACTTAATGAGGATGGGAGTGTCACTATAGAGGATAATGGTAGAGGAATTCCTGTGGATATTCATCCAGAAAAGGGTGTCCCTGCCGTCCAGGTAGTTTTCACTATATTACATGCAGGTGGTAAGTTCGGTTCCAAGGCATATCAGATATCTGGCGGTCTGCATGGTGTTGGGGCATCAGTTGTTAATGCCCTCTCTGAATGGCTTGTAGTTGAGGTAATGAGAGACGGCAAGATTTACAGGCAGAAGTATCAAAGAGGTGAAGTTATAACACCGCTCGAAGTTGTGGGAGAAACAGATCGAACAGGCACAAGGGTTACTTTTAAGCCTGATCCGGAGATCTTTAAGGTTACAGAGTTTGACTATGAGGTGCTTAGAGACCGTATCAGAGAAATATCGCTTCTGATAGGTAATGTCAGGTTTATAATTGAGGACAGAAAAAATAACCAGAAAGACGAGTTTTATTACGAAGGTGGGCTTGTTGAGTTCGTGAATTTTCTTGATGAGGCAAAACAAAGAATTGCTGGCCCATTTTATATGAAAACCAAGAGAGACAATGTTGAAATTGAAATAGCACTCTCTTACAATGCCGGCTATGTAGAAACAATTTTAAGTTTTGTAAATACGATAAATACCCATGAAGGCGGGACACACCTTGTTGGGTTCAAAAGTGGTCTTACAAGAGCCATTAACGATATTGCAAAGAGGTATAACCTTGTTAAAGAAAACTTCTCATTTCATGGGGATGATGTAAGAGAAGGGCTTACGGCTGTTATTCATGTGAAATTACCACAGCCGCAGTTTGAGGGGCAAACAAAAACAAAACTCGGGAATGGTTACGTAAAAGGACTTGTTGAGTCAGCCTTTTATGAGTATTTCATGCGCTGGCTCGAGGAGAACCCTAAAGAGGCGGAAAAGATAGTTGAAAAGGCCAAGACTGCAGCAAAATCAAGAGAGGCTGCGAAAAGAGCAAGAGAACTCATAAGAAGAAAGAGTTTTATAGAGTCTGATTCTCTACCTGGTAAACTCTCAGATTGTACTTCGCAGAATCCGGAGGAATCAGAGTTGTTCATAGTCGAGGGTGAGTCAGCCGGTGGGTCTGCAAAACAGGGAAGGGATCGATACTTCCAGGCTATTTTGCCTCTTAAAGGTAAAATACTCAATGTTGAAAAAGCGGCGTTGCATAAGGCACTTGCCAATGAAGAGATAAAAGTACTTCTGTCTGCCATTGATGCAGGGCTTAAAGACGAATGTGACCCCGGTAAAGCGCGTTATCACAAGATTATAATAATGACCGATGCAGACGTTGATGGAGCCCATATAAGAACCCTGCTTCTCACGTTCTTTTACAGGTTCATGAAACCGCTTGTTGAGGCTGGCTATATTTACATAGCGCAGCCTCCCCTGTACCGTGTTCAGAAAGGCAAGAAGGTTTATTACGTATACTCTGATAAAGAACTTGAAGAGAAACTCAAAGAACTGGGAGAAGGGGTGCACATACAGAGATACAAGGGTCTTGGTGAGATGAACCCGGAACAGCTATGGGACACCACCATGAATCCGGAAAACAGGGTCTTAAAGCGCGTAACCGTGGAAGATGCCGCGGAGGCTGATAGACTGTTTTCAATACTTATGGGAGACAAGGTAGAACCACGTAGAGAATTTATAGAACGTAACGCAAAGAAGGTTAGCAATCTTGATGTGTAACTCGTTGTGCCTTAATGTTGTATGCGAAATGTTTTGTGGGGCAATGAACTATAAGCACAAAATACTTGACAAAATGCGGAATATGCTTTAAAAATTAGATACTTCAGAACAAAAAGGAGGATGGTAGATGAATAAGCAAGAACTAATCGCTGAGGTAGCCCAGAGGGCAGGTCTCACAAAGAAAGATGCATCTATGGCAGTAAATGCTATGCTGGAAGCCATCAAGACCGCACTTTCAAAGAAGGAAGCAGTAAGACTGATTGGGTTCGGTACATTCGATGTAAAGAAGAGAGCGGCCAGGAAGGGTAGAAATCCGAGAACTGGCGCAGAACTTAAAATACCTGCAAGAAATGCAGTAGTCTTCAGACCTGCCAACGCTCTCAAGGACATAGTCAACAAGTAAACTTGCTATCACACAAACACAGGAGGGGACTCACTGATAAAGTGAAGTCCCCTCTATATATTTTGCACTTCTTTTTCCTGTTACTCGTTATTTTTTTATCATGTGACCTTTTCTCTCTCAGAAAACCTGAGGAATCAGGTGGAGGAGAAAAGACCCTCCCGCTTACATTTTCAGACCTTTTGACCACCTATAAAGAGAGCTTTATTGCTTCGAACATAAACCAGTATGAGGAAATACTTTCTGACAGTTTCTATTTCAGGGTTTGTGATAGGATTTATTACTCAAATCCGGATTTTTATGCCACATGGGATAAAGATAGAGAGGTTCAGGTAATGCAGAACCTGTTTCTATCCCTATCAATGAGCGAGACATACCCCGTTTCTTTTGATAAGTATGATGTTGTATTAATGGATACCACCTCTGCAGATAGCCAGTATGCGAGGATTGAGTATCGTGCATACCTGTATTTCTCAGGGGGTGAAATTGATACAGCAGGTGGTTTTTTAGATATTTATGGACAAAAAATAGATGAATTCTGGCAGGTGACTCTCATCAAGGATTATGAAAATGGTGAGAGTCCCTGCCTTTCAGATATAAAGGTAAAATTTTTATCTGGTAAATAGCTTATAAAGAACTGCTTTTTCCGTATGAAGTCTATTCTCGGATTCCTGCAAGACTACTGATTGTGGTCCGTCAAGTACTTCGTCGGTTATCTCCTCACCTCTGTGAGCGGGCAGGCAGTGCAATACTTTAACATGTTCTGGTGCGTGTTTAAGTAATTCTGAGTTAACCTGATAGGGTCTGAACAACTTCAGTCTTTTTTCGCGCTCTGCTTCCTGCCCCATTGATGCCCACACGTCTGTGTAGATAAAATCAGCGTCTTTTACCGCCTCTTTTGGGTCCCTCACGATTTCTACTTTTGCCCCCATCTCGAGTGCTTTTTTCATGATAAATCCGTTTGGTTCATATTCATAAGGAGTTGCGATGGTAAACTTGCCGCCGAGAATGGCTGTTGCAGCAAGAAGGGAGTTTGCCACGTTATTTCCGTCTCCAATATAAGCGAGGTTGACTTCAAATTTGCCAGAAATCTCATACATGGTCATGTAGTCTGCAAGTATCTGGCATGGATGTTCCAGATCTGAGAGGGCGTTTATTACGGGATGTCTGGAGTTTTCTGCAAGTTCCAGGAGAATCCCATGATGAAAAACTCTTGCTACAACTCCATCAGTCCAGTTATCAAGGTTTTTTGCCACATCCTTTACCGATTCTCTTTTACCAAGTTGAATATCCTGAGGTGAAAGGTACACGCCTTTGCCGCCAAGGTCATAAACTGCTCTCTCAAATGTAACCCTTGTTCTGAGTGAAGGTTTCTGAAATATAAGGGCAATCATTTTACCTGAAAGAGGTTTATCGCTAATCTCACCCTTCTTAAATTTTATAGCAATCTCAATGAGTTCCTGAAATTCTTCTTTTGTGAGGTCGTAAATAGAAAGAAAATCCTTTTTCATACTTTTTTCTCCTCCCGTTACTTCCCCTTACTGAGTTGTTTATATTTATTCATTGCTTCCTTTGCCTTTTTGGTTTTTCCTATCTTCAGATAGAATACTGAAAGCATCTGATAATAATCAGGATTGTTGGGGTTAAGTTGTACCAGTTTCTCATAAGTCTCTACTGCTTTTCTATAATAATCCTTTGCCATTGATTTTTTGCCTTTATCCTCAAGTTGCTGCCCATAGTAGTAAGCAGAAAAACCGAGATATTCCATCGCAGTCTCGTCATTGGGCACGAACTTGAGGAATTTTTCAAGCGCCTGAGATGCCACGTCATAGTGTTTGTTGACAAACGCAGCCATTCCATAGTTGAAATAGAGATTGGCATTTGCTGTGTCTTTTTCAATGGCTTTTTTGTAGGTTTCTTCTGATAGTTTTGCGAAGGTTGAGTCCTCACTTCTGTTGGCAAAATAAAAACCTGCGAGTTTGGCGTAGTTCTCAGCTGTTGGTTTTAATTCCACGGTTTTCTTGAGATTTTCTTCAGCCTTTTTTAAGTACTCTGCCTTTTTCTCAGGGTATTTATTTGCAAGTGAATCATAAATGGTTGCAAGATAACTGTAAACTAAGGGGTTTTTATCGTCTATTTTCTTTGCTTTTTCTACATACTCCTGGGCTTTGTCAAACTTGCCTTCCTGTATGTAAATTGTTGCCACTGACAGAAGGCCGGCTTTGTTGTTTGGGGACAGTTTAAGAGCATACTCAAAGTATTTCAGTGCCCTGTCCTTGTCCTGCGAGTAAGTATTTTTGCCCGCAGTGAGGAGAATATTAATCTCATTTTTTCCTATTTTATCCTTTAAAACGCCGTTTTTATCAAGGTCAATAGCCTTTATGAGGTTATCCGCTGCTTCTGTATACTTCTGCATTCCCGTGTAAGCCATGGCAAGCCAGTAATAAGCCTCAGGGTCATTGGGCGCTTCCTGTACCCATGCTTTTCCCTCATTCAGGGCTTTGCGCCAGTTTCTCTGCTGTATATATATTTTTACGCTTGTTTTATGTGGTGTACTTGCACATCCGAGGATACCGAGGGTCAGTATACCTGCTATAAATAGCTTTTTCAAGATTTTTACCTCCTTTTTATGGGCAATATTATAACTCATTAAAAAAGGATGAACAAAGACAATGTTGCAACTTTATAGTATACAATCGCTTGGCTTGACTGTCCCTCTGTGAGTTGGTATAATTTCAGAACTTTTGAAAGGCAAGGAGGAAAGAAATGAAGAAGGCAGATCTGGTAGATAGAATTGCAGAGGAGACCGGTCTCACCAAAAAGGATGTATACATAGTTATAAACGAGTTTATCGCTCAGATAAAACAGGCTTTATGGAATGAGGAGCGCGTTGACCTGAGGGGGTTCGGGGTTTTTGAGGTGAAAACGAGAAAGCCCCGTATAGGAAGGAACCCCAGAACAAGAGAAAAGGTTGAAATTCCAGGAAGAAAGGTTGTAACCTTTAAACCTTCCAAACTATTTAAAGTAATTAAGGAGGAAAAGTAATGCCCTGCGGAAGGAAGAGAAAGAGAAAGAAGATAAAGACTCATAAACTCAAGAAGAGAAGGAAAAGAGACAGGCATAAGAAAAAGAAAAGATAAGTAATGCGATTGGTTGTTTTGTCCGATACGCACATACCTCATCGGGCAAAAACCCTGCCTGATGAGGTATGGTCTTATATAGAGAATAGCGATGGTGTAATACATGCTGGAGATTTCTCCTCTTATGATTTTTACCTTGAACTTAAAGCCCATCTTGGGGAAAAAAATATTTATGCCGTTCATGGTAACATGGATGATGAAGACCTTTTTAAAGAACTTCCAGAAGTTCTAAAATTCCAGGCTGAGGGAGTAAAAATAGGAGTTTATCACGGTGTTGGAGCACCTTTTGGTATTGAAAAGAGGGTTTTGAAAAAGTTCTCTGATGATTTACCCCAATTAATTATCTTTGGTCATTCCCACATACCCACAAAGAAGGAAATAGACGGAGTTTTGCTTTTTAATCCTGGAAGCCCGACCGATAAAATCTTCACAAGGACGAATTCATTTGGTTTGCTTGAAATAAAAGAAGGTAGTTTCGAAATCAATCACATTAAATTAAGTTGAATGTTGCGCCCGTAGCTCAAAAGGATAGAGCACGAGATTCCGGATCTCGGGGCTGGGGGTTCGATTCCCTCCGGGCGCGGGAAAAAGGTTATGAATAAAAGGGAACTTGTCTCATATCTGGATTCCTATCTAAGGATTAGAGAAATAAAAGATGTATCACTTAATGGTCTTGTGGTGGATAATGATAGAGACCAGGTTAAGAAGGTAGGTGTGGCGGTTGATGCATCCTTGGATGCTATAAAAGAAGCACACAAAAAGGAAGTTGATTTTTTAATAGTACATCATGGATTTTACTGGGGGAGTCCTCTCTATATAGACCTATGGCTTAAAAAACGACTTAAGGCTTTGTTTGAAGGTGATATAGCCCTTTACGTGGCTCACTTGCCTCTTGATATTCACCCCGAAGTTGGCAATAATTATGGAGCGATGAAACTGCTTGATTTTAAAGTTATCAAGCCCTTTGGCGATTATCATGGTATTGATATAGGTGTTGAATTTGAGGTCCCAGAAGAGTATAGAAATTTTGATGCCTTTTTGAAGTTTCTTGAGAGAAAACTATTTACCCCTAAGGCGGTGTGGAGATTTGGAAAAGATACAGTGAGCAGAGGTGTATACTGCTCTGGTGGTTGCCTTTCAATTCTGGATCAGGTAAAGCGAGCTGGTATGGACCTCTTTATAAGTGGAGAGACAAGTCATGCTTATTATAAAAACGCCAGAGATATGGAGATGAACGTAATATTGCTTGGACATTATGCTTCAGAGACCATTGGAGTTAAACTTCTTGGAGAGCATATAAAAGATAAATTTGATTTACCGTTTGTATTCGTTGGGGAGGATAGCGGGCTATGAAGTATGAGGCAGTAATCGGTCTTGAAATTCATTTTCAACTAAAGACGGAGACCAAACTGTTTTGTAGATGTAAATCAGAGCACGATGCCACTCCGAATACCAATGTCTGTCCCGTATGCCTTGGTTTACCAGGGGCTCTTCCATCTATAAACATGGAGGCTATAAGAAAAGGTATTGCAATTATCAGGGTTTTAAATGGCACCATTCACAAAAGATCGAGATTTTACAGGAAGAATTATTTTTACCCGGATTTGCCAAAGGGTTATCAGATTACTCAGCATGTTGCCTCCCTCGGGACAGATGGGGTTCTCTTATTTAAAGTGAATGGAGAGACGAGAAAAGTGCGTATAGAGAGAATGAATATCGAGGAGGAGGCTGCACGTTCCATTCATGTTAAAACAGGTGATGTGCTTCTTGACTATAACAGAAGTGGTATTCCTCTTCTGGAAGTAACCACTTACCCTGACATGAGGTCTCCCAAAGAGGCAAGGTTTTTCCTTGAGAAATTAAGAAACATTGTTACCTATATAGGCTCTTCGGGGTGTGACATGGAGAAGGGTGAGATGCGTGTTGATGCCAATATTTCGGTTCGTAAGAAAGGCGAGAGCGAATACGGTAGGAGAGTGGAACTCAAGAATCTCAATTCAATAAAGGCTGTGGAGGATGCTCTGGAGTTTGAGTATCAAAGGCATGTAAGGCTGCTTGAGAAGGGAGAGCCCATAGAGAAGGAAACTCGCCTCTGGGACGAATTTAAAGGCGAAACAAGGAGTATGAGAAAGAAAGAGGAATCTCATGATTACAGATTTTTCCCGGAACCAGACCTTCCAGAACTTGTTCTCACCGATGAATTTATAAACAGTGTTCTGGATGAACTTCCTGAGATGCCCGATGTAAGAGAAGCAAGGTATAAGGCAATGAATATACCTGAAAACCTGGTATCTCAAATAATTAGAGACAGAAATATGGCCGATTATTTCGATGCTGTTTTAGAAAAATATAAAGACCCTCAGGAAGTTGCAAAGGTTATGGTGAATGAACTCTCCGGTCTTGTGCGAAAGCATGGTGGTAATTATTCCATATTTCCTCTTACTCCCCATGATTTTGCTGAACTTTTGAGTTTGAAAAAGGAAGGTAAAATAAACAGAAATCAAATGTTCATGGTTATCAATATGTTTCTTGATGGTAAGGGCACTATCTCTGAACTTGTATCTCCTTTCCTCAAAGAAGAGGTGACCTTTTCGCTTGAGAATGTTGTGGAAGAGGTGTTAAAAGAAGGTGCGGGGCTTGTTGAAAAGTATAGGCAGGGGAAAACAGGAGTAATTGGTGCCCTTATCGGAATGGTGATGAAAAAAACAAAGGGAAAAGCCGACCCTAAACGAGCCAGAGAATTATTGATAAAGAAAATAGAGGAGGGGTAGATGAATTTTATTGAGGATAAGATACTTAATAACTATGATTTTGCTGAGATAATGGCCGGGCTGCTGGATAAAATTGGGGCTTCGAGATTGATTGTAAGGGTTCCTGTACATGAAGAGAGCGAAATCTTTAAGACCCTTTATGACAATAGAGGGGAGGTTCTGGAAGAGAAACGTGACCTTGTATCCTCATATTTTATCTCTTCTGAGAATCCGAGCATAATAAAGGAATTCCAGAGTGATATTTTTAAAAATTCAGACCTTATAAATGAAAGTACAAAATCGCTTCTTGTTGTCCCACTGAGGTTTTCAGGCAGGACTATTGCCGTCATGCTTGCGACATATGAGAAAAAAGCACCGGATGAAGATGTACTCCATTTTATAAATGATAATTTTCCTCTCCTTTCACTTCTTGTTGCTTATCGCATAAGGGAATTTGAACTTTCAGAAAGTGCATTTGTGGATAGGTTAACCAATTTACCCTCATCTTCCTACTTCTGGCAGAGGGTGGATGAGGAGTACAGAAGGGCGAAGAGGTACTCAAGAAAGTTTTCTATTCTTCTTATAGATATAGACAACCTGAGAGAAATCAATGAAAAATATGGACCAAGAACAACCGATAAACTTTTGAGAAAGTTTGCGGACCTTCTTAAATCCCATTTCAGGAGCACGGATATAGTAACCAGATTTGGAGGGGATGAGTTTGCCGTAATTTTGCCTGAGACAGGTGCTCAGAGTATTTATCAGGTTGCAGAAGGATTCAGGCTTAGAGTAATGTCAACGCCTTTTGAAATTGAATTTGGTCCCACTCTCAACATTACAGTAACAGTAGCGGCAGCCAATTATCCTGCCTTGCCCCTTGACCCTGATTCCCTCGTCGAAAGGCTCCTTGCTGCCCTTTCTGAGGGTAAAAGTGAAGGTGGCAACAGAACCGTACTTAAAAACTATTGAAACCGGAAGGCAGATTTAAACGATTTTTTCAGGAATACGAGGATATTGTTAAAGGACAGGAAAAGGCTGGTATATTAATCCTGTCTGCATTTTTATCAGAAGGGCATGTGCTTCTTGAGGGACTCCCTGGCACGGGAAAGACAACGCTTGCTCTCACTATTTGCAAATTGCTTGGCCTGAATTTCGGTAGATTGCAGGGAACAAGCGATGTATTGCCTGCTGATATAACTGGTGCTTATATCCCCGACAGAGAGGGCAGAGGTTTTGTGTTACTTAAAGGTCCCATTTTTTCCGATATTCTTCTCGTGGATGAAATAAACAGAATGAATCCAAGAACACAGAGTGCTTTACTTGAAGCCATGGAGGAGAGGCAGGTAACCATAGAAGGTAGAACCCATCATTTAAGTCCTTTCTTCTTTGTTATTGCGACCCAGAACCCTCTTGAATCGCATGGCACTTTCCCGTTGCCGGCGTCAGAACTGGACCGTTTTATGGTAAGGATTGATATAAATCCAGTGAATGAGGTTCTTGAGAGAGAGATCGTCAGAGGACAGGATACAAGAGCAAAGATAAAAAAACTTTCTCCACTTTTTGATAAAGACACCGTCTCTTCCTTTGTGAAGGAAAGCCGCAGAGTATATGTAGATAGTCAAATTGAAGATTACATATTTCGCCTGGCAGAGGGTATACGGCGACATCCTGTTTTTTCAAATGCTCTGTCAACAAGAGGTATAATACACCTCTACAGGATGTCCAGAGCCCATGCTTATGTTATGGGTAGGGATTTTGTAGTGCCTGATGATGTAAAAAGTGTAATAGACAATGTAGTATTGCACAGAGTTGCACTTCATTTGCCGTATTCTGAAAAGAAGAAGATACTTGATGAGATTAAGAAGTCTGTTAAGGCACCCCTTTGATAGGGTAAGCATCACCCCGCTTGGGAGATTTTTCTCAATTTTTACATTGCTTTTCGGTATAGCGGCAATTAATTCGGGCAACAATCTTCTCTACTTTATTCTTGCGTATCTTCTTATGTTGCTTTTTGCTTCAGGTATTCTCAGCACTATAAATATTCTCGGGATGGAAGTGGAATTTTCAGCTCAGGATGAACTGTTTAGAGGAGAGGAGGGTAATCTTTATCTTTCAGTAAGGAAGAAAAAGTATCCTTCGTTTCTTTTACATGTATGTACCGACGCAGGATGTTCTTTTTTACCTTATGTGGGAAAGGAGAAAAAAGAAATAAGCGTTCCCATTTTATCCAGTAAAAGGGGAATTAAAAAACTTGAGAAGGTTTACGTTTATTCTATCTATCCATTTGGATTTGCAAGAAGAGGGATTTATGTGAGTTTGAATGCCGAATACCTTGTATATCCGAGGATAGACCTTCCTGTCTATGATGAAAAAGATAAATATTTTGCATCCTGGGGAGAGAGGTACGGTTCCCGCAGGGGATATGAAGGTGAATTCAGGGGACTTAGAAGGTACGAAACAGGCGATCGCCTTTTTCATATTCACTGGAAAAAGTCTATTAAGGAGTTAAATGTTAAAGAATTTGAGGGGGTAGAGACCAGAGTAATTTATATTACTATCCCCAGATCACATGATGATAAAGTAGTGGATGAGGTGGCATCTTATGTGCATTTTATTCTTCGAAAGGGAGAGAGTGTTGGGCTTTTGATGGAAGGGAGTATACTTGTACCACCGGGGAAAGGAGAGGAACATGAAAAGTCAATTTTAAGGGTGCTTGCTTTATTATGAGGGAAAAACTAAAGGTTAAAGTAGCGCTAATACTGTCATTTTTAGCAGTTTTGTCATCGATTTTCGCCCGGGGTGCAATACTTTTCATTTTTTTACTCCCAATTTCTATAGCCTATTACTATATTTTAAAGGGGAGAATATTGCTCAGGAAAAGAGAAGGCAACATAGTGTCCTTTTTGTTTGTTCTTGCTTTTATTCCTATGTTTCTCAGGTTTGACCCTTTCATTGTTGGACTCTACTTTCTCTGTGGACTTGTAACCATAAAACTCTTTGTGAGTTTTGAAAGTAAAGACTATGACCAGATTGCCCTACTATCCTTCCTTGTGTTTTCGTTATCTTCTGTATTTTTATACTCTGCGTGGTTTATCTTGCTATTTTTTGTTTTCATGTTCTTTTTAACCATGTATTTACTTGTAAGGATTGTTCCCTCCTATGCTCTGCCCGGGGCAGGGCCTGTTTTAAAGGTACTTTATGTTGTTCCAATCCTGCTTTTTTTATCTTTAGTTCTGTTTTTCCTTTTACCAAGAAATCCTTATATGTCGTTTGGTTTAACTCATACCAATGCTGGCATGGATTTTGATGATGTGGAGGTGGGAGACTTTACAAAGAGCGGTTTTTCCGAAAGAGTACTTCTGCGTATAAAGCCCTATGGGAAAGTGAGGAATTATATCTATCTTCGTGCAAGGGTTCTGGATTCATTTGACGGAAGGAAGTGGATGGAGAAAAAAAGATGGTATGAAAAGCCGGTGGGAAGTCTTATTCGCCTGTCTTACAATAACTCTCATACAGAGCGTTTCAGTATATTGCCTTCCTCAAGATTCTATCATGTACCCCTCGTTGATTATCCAGTTGTGTTCAAACCTCAGAAGGGGCGTTTTTCATTCAATAAACAGACTATGGAGGTTCGTTTTGAAGGTGGCTCCCGTAGTGCAGTCGGGTATTCGGTTTTCTCTGTGAATGCACCTCCCGTGCCTCTCTCGCTTGATACAGGTATTGTAAACTACCTGTATGTGCCTGATGGGCTCACTGATAGTTTGAATCATATTCTTTTGAACATAGAATTTTCAAATGACACTCTTAATTCGCTTATAAATTTTTTGAGAGAACACCACCCCTATAGACCCTTCGTAAGTAACAAAAAATATCCTGTCCTTGATTTTCTGAAAGAAGGTACAGGTGGAGAATGTACTGAGTTTGCTACCTCTTTCGCTCTATTTGCAAGGTTACTTGGATATAAGACCCGACTTGTGGCTGGTTTCTTGAGCGATGAGTTTAATAGAATAGGAAGGTATTTTGTTGTAAGAGAAAAACACGCCCACGTATGGGCAGAGGTTTTCTTAAAAGGGAAATGGGTGCGTTTTGACCCAACTCCTCCTCTAAAAGAGAGAAAATCTCTGTTTGGGTCCATTCTTGCATACTATGACTTTCTTCAATATCTGTGGTTTACAAGGGTTGTCGAGTTTGATTACAGTGACCAGATGAAGTTTGTTATAAAAAGTATGCCTGTTTTTATGAAAATCAGGTCCAATGCTAAGAAAAAAAGCAAAATAATTGTTTTTGTAACGCTATCCTTAATTCCTCTGTTTGGGGTTTATTTTTTGGTGAGGCGTCGTAAATCCACCCCGTATGAGCGAACTCTTTCTGTATTTTTTAGATATATGAGAAAGAGAGGATTTAAAATTGAAGAGGGTGAAACGCTATTGGAATTTGCAAGAAGAAGTAAACTCAAAGAGGCTATAGAGTTTGTAGAGGAGTACTACAGAGTAAGGTATGGAAGAGGGACTCTTTCATTACTTAAAGATGCAATTTTGAAATTGAAGAACGCAGAACCTATCACTTCTCAGAAAGAGCCAGAATCCTGATAAAATCATCGACGAGTTTCGGGTCAAACTGAATACCCTTAAATTTAAGTAGTTCACTTATTGCAAAATCATTGGATTTTTTCTTCCGATAAGGTCTATCTCTTGTAATGGCATCGTATGCGTCTGCAATTGCTATAATACGAGCACCAAGAGGAATCTCATCACCTTTCAGTCCATCCGGATATCCGCTGCCATTATACCATTCATGGTGATGTTTTATCATCTCGCCTATGTCATAATCCAGATTGCCATAGTGGCTCACTATGTAATATCCAATAATGGGATGTCTTTTTACAACCTCATATTCGTTTTTGTAAAGTGCGCCTCTTTTCCTCAGAATGGTTTCAGGGAGTGCTATCTTGCCGATATCGTGATATTTTGCTCCAAGATAGAGTTTCTTAAGGTATTCTGGGTCGTGAATACCAGAAGCCTGTGCTATCGCAAGTGAGTATACGGCTACCCGTCTGGAATGTCCTACATCCTCAATGCTTTTTGCATCAGCAATACGGGAGAGGTAATCGAGAAGGTTCTCTTCAAGTTGTACTGTTAACATGTTCTTTAATCTCATTGCATTGTCTATTATCCCATCGGCTTTCTTGTCCTGGAGGTTGAGGTCAATTATATCAAATACCCCAAATTGCCAGAAATGATATAATTTATGTTTGTCTCTTCCCGCGAGTATGACTGGGACATAGTCATGGGACAATTGAAAACTCAATAGGAGGGTTTTAAGCAGTTCATCTTTCATTGTATCAGTGTCCACAATTACTATATCAGGATAGAATTTTATTATTTCGCTCAGACTTTCCCTCCTGGCGGGAAAACGCTCTATTTTAATATCGTCTCTACCTATCAGGTAGTACAGAAGATGTTCCTTCCCCTTTTCATTGGTCAACATGGCGATTTTAACAGGTGGATTTTTCAGGTGTAATTTTTGTACATCCCTTATAGTAATAGCCTCTTCATTCTCAAAAATACCGGATAAATCCCCTATTCCTTCAAAAAGCCTGATGGCATCGCCTCTCAGCATAAGTCACCTCCTTTTTCACTATATAAATAGCAAAAAAAGTGCCAGAATATGGGATTTGAAATCGGTTGTATTGCAGTAATTTCGGAGGTCTTATTGTGTAATAAAAATAAAAGTGACCCGATGTGTTACACATCGGGTCACTTTTGTGGCGAACTGCTATTACTTTGTTCCCTTGAGTTTTCTCTTTATTTTGCCTTTAACTTTGAACTCTTTGGGGTCTATATTGTATTTTTTGAGTATTCTGTAAATTCTCATTCTGTTTGTGTTGAGGAGTTCTGCGGTTGCGAGTATATTACCGTGGGTTTCTCTCAATGCTTCGATCACAATATCCTTCTCCCTATCATGCAAAAATTCTTTCAGTGCCTTTGTTTTGGCTCTTAGAAGTTCTGTTTGTTCTGTGGAAAGCAGGTCCTCCGGGATGTTCTTTATTGTAATTCTGCCATCCTTGGAGAATATCATTGCCTGTCTCATTACATTTCTGAGTTCCCTTACGTTGCCTGGCCAGTGATATGACGTGAGAAATTCCTTGACTTCATCATCCATTCCCTTGTATTCTTTGCCAAATTCCGCACCGAATTTCTTTGCAAAGTATTCGGCAAGAGGTATAATATCATCTGGTCTCTGTCTTAATGGGGGTATTTTAATAACAAACTCGCTTATTCTGTAGTAAAAGTCTTTTCTTACCCTGTTTGCAGATACCAGTTTGTCAAGCGGTTTGTTGCTGGCAAAAATGGGACGAGCCTTGAAGGTTATATCCTCCTTGCCTCCTACCCTGCGGAATTTCTTCTCTTCAAGAAGGGTGAGAAGTTTACCCTGCGTTGTAAGTGTTGTGTTTGAGATTTCGTCAAAGAAAACAGTCCCTCCATCTGCCACTTCAAGAAGTCCTGGTGTGTCCTCAAGTGCACCGGTAAAGGCTCCCTTTTTGTAACCGAAGAGTTCGGATTCAATGAGAGTGTAAGGAATTGCGGATAGGTCAACCTGTACAAACGGTTTGTTTGCCCTTTTGCTTATGGAATGAATGAACCTTGCTAAAAGGCCCTTTCCTGTTCCAGTCTCACCTTCCAGAAGAATAACCGTGTCTGTTGGTGCAACCTGCCTTACCTTTGAAAGTATTTCTCTCATCTCCTTGCTTTCGAATACAATGACTATATCTTCTTCCTCTTTCAGTCTCCCTTTAAGTAGTCTCACTGAGGTCGCAAGAGCCTGTTTTTCCAGGTTGGCTGCTATGTGAGATGCGAGCAATTTTGCAAGTGTTTCTATGAAGACCCTATCCTGTACAAGGAAAGTCTTGCTTTTTGTTGTTGTGTCAACGTACAACACTCCTATTAACTTGTCTTTATAAAGAAGCGGGGTAGCGAGAACAGAGCGTATTCTATTAAAAATGACCGAGTGTGCTCTTTTGAATCTCGGGTCCTCCTGGGCGTCCTCTATAACGAGTGTACCTTTTTTCCTCTCTACTTCAAGCATTATTGTGTTGGAAATGGTTTTTGCTTTCTTTATTTCAATATCCTCCATACCTATTGCGGCACGTTTTCTGAGTCTGCCGTTGGTCATTATAAAGAGTGCTCCTCTTTCTGCACCAAGTGTCTCTATTGCTACCTGCAGGATTTTCTTGAAGTAGTTTTGTTCAGATAAAGATAGTTCCTGTATCTCTGCTATTTTCTGGAAGGCTTTTGCGTATCTTTCCTCAATCGACAACTCCTCAGGTATTTCAAGGTCTGCCGTCATTCTCCGAATTTTGAGCAGTTTTTTCCTGTGTTCCTTGTGTCCCAGTTTCTCTGAAAGTTCAAGGGCTTTTTCGAGAATATCGAAGAATTCTTCCTTTGGTAGTTCCACCTTACCTTGGAGTGAAAGATACATCACATACACGTCAAGAAGGTCTGCCGGGCTTTCTTTGAGGCTTTCGAAGAGTTCCCTTGCAACACCAAGGGCTTTATTGTATTCTCCTGAATTTATGAGATATTCAAGGAGAAGTTTTGGGTATTTTTTTAGATTCTCCATATCTGACATAATTACACCTCCCTTTGTTTATTTTCGTTAATTAATGATGTAATTAAGCTATTTATATTGGTTTTAATTTTATTATCCAACTTTGCCCTTTCCAGGACCTTCTTTAATCCGGTGAGGTCTTTGAGGTTATAGAAAAGTTCAACAACACGATGTTCGGGCAAATACTGGATAACTTCCGGGTATTTTGTTATAAATTCCCTTGCTTTGTCGTGCCTTGAAGATTGCGTGAGTGCTTTGAAATAAATCCGATAGAAAAACGGTTTCAAAGGACCATGAAGTAATCTCAGGTATTTATAGGTATAATGGAGATACCTATATGCAGACTCCAATCTAAGGTTTCTTAAGTAAATATAACCAAGGTATAGGGCAGCCTGAACGGAAAAACTCAGATGTTTGATTTCTGTTGCAAGCAAAAAGGTGTACTCAAAATAATACTGGGCTTTTTGAATCAGGTTTTTTTGATAGTACAGATATGCAAGTTGGAAATAGAGAAGTAGGGCCTCAATGGATGAGTCCCATATAGGTGTCATGCTCTCCAGAACACGAAGTGCCCTCTCTTTATTCCCCTCTTCTCGGAGTGCCATTGCATATAGATACTGGCTCATATTTTTCGTGTGAGGGTCAAGAGATATTTCGCCTGCTTTTATAGCAAAGTTCCTGGATTTTCTCGTGCTCTTTGTAAGATATAGGTGGTAAAAACCCATACCGAGGTAGTAGTATGCATTCTTTTCGAGAGGAAGGTGGGCAGTGCGTATTTGCTCGATTTCATCGTATTTGCCGTACAGGGCATAGGTGTAAAGTAGCATGGAATGGGCCTTCGGGGTGTTTATTGACTTAAGAGCCATAACTGCTTCTCTGTACTTCCCAAATTCTATTGCAAGTCTGGCAAATTGAATATCAAACGTTCCAGTATTAACGTATTTTTCCATGAGTTTTGCCCATGTAATGTTGCCGGATTTCCAGAAACCCATAGATGTGGCTATTTTAAATAGTTTAATTCTGTATTCGTCATTGTTCGTGTTCTCAATGAGTTTATTAAGGAATATGCCCACATGGCTTCTGGGTATATTCTCTTTTTCAATAAGTTCCGTAACCTTCTCGATTAAACCGTCCGAACTCTGTGAAGACCTTATCAGGAGGTCTTCCATAGCATCGTATATGGTAGTACCCCTTTCTTTTTCTGCCACGTCTATCCTGTTCATGCTTCCATCCTTTCTCAAATACCTGTCAAAAAGAAGGGTTAAAATAATATGTGTGGGTGTGATTACTATAAGTCCGAGAGCCTTTAAAATATCTATAAGTGCTTCATATTGTTCCATTAAGTTCTTAACGTATTCAATACTTCTTTTTTCTGATAGTAATGAGAGAAACATGTAATCTCTTGGCAGGGCAAAGATAAAGTTCTTAAAAAAATCAATAATATATGTGAACTCAGCGTAAATATACCCTGAAACGCTTTCGAGGGTTACAGGGTATTCAATTGAAAATTTCTTACCCAGTGTCTCAAGTATTTTGAGATTTATTTTAACAAATAAAGGTAGTTCGTCTTCAAGAATATAGTCTCCGAGGAGTTCAGGAGTCAGGACTACCTCTGCTTTTTCATCTTTAAACTCATCGAAGGTAAAGTTAATATAGCTTACAGGAACAAATGCCTTTACAGGTATGTTGGAAAATATTATTGTTTTACTACCTTTCTTTTGTAACTTGTTGAGTTCTGATCTCTTTGGAAGATGATCAACATATATTACCACATCAGACTCCTCTTCAGCATTATTTATGGATACCTTAAAAGATTTTGTTTCAAGTCGCATTCTAAGGTCATTTTTTACATAATCTGCAAGGCCTGAGGGAAAAGATGGACTGAAAATATTTATCACTGGTTTCTCTTCTTCATACAAATCCTTGAGAATCATTTCATATAGAGATGTAAAAATAAGCGATATTGTATGTGGAACAAAACAATACCTTAATTGGAGGAAGTCAAACATTTTAAGTACATCAAAAATTGCAGGTCGTTTTAAAAAATCGTAGCAAAGTGCCTTTTCCAGTATCTTTCTTGCCACTTGATGCTTTATATTTATGAGTGGAGGTGGCCCTTTATGCTGACTAAGAAGAAGGGCATCTGGATTGGGAGCCTCGTAAGGAGGAGTGCCTGAAAATATCTCATAAAACATTGCAGCAACTGAGTACACATCTGCCTTATAAGGAGGATAATCTCCCAAAAGATC
This sequence comes from Caldifarciminota bacterium, assembly GCA_027038175.1. Lineage (GTDB taxonomy): Bacteria > Hydrothermota > Hydrothermia > UBA1063 > CAJXJZ01 > CAJXJZ01. Next base: position 38,012 of record JALVYB010000017.1, read on the forward strand.
CTGATTGATGATTTCAGGTGCTGTGTATGGTATGGTACCCCCAAATAAATGGCCTTTGTCACCCAGATAGGCAAAACCAAGGTCAAGGAGAAACAATCTGCCTTTTTTATCAACAATGAAGTTATATGGCGATATGTCTATGACGGCGATTCCCCGGGTTTGTAGTCTGAAGATTATACAGAATATCTCTTTCATGTAGTGGAATTTCACCTCGTCGTTTTTGTCTTTCAGATATTCTTTCAGCGGTTCGCCTTCAATCCATTCCCTTATAAAATACATTCTTCTACCGATTTTACCGAGAGAGATGGGCTTTGGTACAAATCCATGCGGGAATAGGTGTTTTAGAAGGTAGAATTCCTTAAGAATAAACGGATTATACTCCTCGTGGGTAGCCATTTTAAGAATGTAATTAATACCATACTTTTCAAGTAGAATTATTTGCGTATACTCACTTTTGCTTATAGTTTTAACAACTTTAAAGCCTCGAATTTGTTTCATTATGTAATAGTATATAACATAACGTTCGGATTGTCAATGGAAATGTAACAAAATATGCAAGGATTACAATTGATAGGCTATAAAAATATCAGGGGAGTATGTCTTTGACAAATCCTTTATCGATTTTAATGTCCGGAATTTTCTTGATAAACAATCTAAAACTATAATCCCAGATATCTCCATATCTGTTGTAAGAGAACGTAAGTGCCCAGCAGTGGAGGTCTTTTTTGATATTGAGGGTTCTATTTAAGAATTTCCCTCTTTCAAGGTCGTAAGATAGGGCATAACTTCCTGTAATGCTTGGGGTTATTCTAAAATTCGAACTTATTCCAAGTGTTTGGGTTGTGAAAGTCTGATTTTGTGAAATGGTATAGTTAATTGATATGGATAGTCTATTATGCGATTTTTCAGTTTTTGTACGCTCACTATCGTTTTTTGCCGGGATATAATTGAAGCTCGTCACAGGTAGTTTGAGAGAGAAGTTTGAATTAAGATATATTGATGTATTATTTATGTTCATGCTGTCAGGGCTGAAGGTAAAACTTCCACGTATTTTTACGGGAAGTTTCTGTGACAGTGAAAAGTATACGGGAATATTGCTCCATTTTTTTTGTTCAAAGTTGTACGAAGCACTGAGATTGAGGTCCAGAAGTTTCAGGGAGGTTGAATCTTTTTTTGCAAGGAAGGAGTTTGTTATTCTCAGGCTCAGGTATTTTCCGGGTGTATACCTGCTACCATACTGAAAAAAGACAGAATCGTTGTGTATATACGGGGTGTAGCCAAATGAGGCCTGCGGAGAAAATACATGGACGAATTTTTTAATATGCAGGAAAGGAAGACCGAACAATGAAAATCCGTATAGTGTGGTGGCAATGGAACTCTGCATGCTTATTCCCTTTTGTAGTGTATAGGATTGCATGAGAGAATCTTTTGGGAGGATGTTTGTTGACACCTGTGCACCTGTTTGCAACCTTATGTAGTGCAAGAGCGTAATGTTATAAGAGGTTGTTATATGATTTGCGAGACCCTGTCGGTAATATGTTCTAATACTATCCTCATATCTTTTTCTCATAATGCTTCCACTTGCTCGAAGATTTAGAAAATGCAGCGCAGGAAGAGAATACTGTATAAGTGGTAAAAGGCTCTCCCTTTGTTTTTTATCCGGTTTTATTCTATCATCAAGGGTCAGGGTTACAGGAACAGGAGGCGTACTCTTTGTGAGGGTTATATAACTATACATCTCTTTCTTGAGCCATTCGACAACTGTTTCAGAATACTGATTTAAGTAATCGTAACTTGAGAGATAATCAAATCTTGCAGAGAGAGAAACACCATGTGAAAGAGTTTGTCTGTGCCATCCTTTTATGGCCCAATCGCGTCTTCCGGACCAGAGATTCTCAGCCCTCGAATACTGCACTTCACCTGAAAGTTTTTTGTATAACTTGTAAATTAAGTCCACATTACCTTTTATTCCCACGTTCTCGATGAGATCAAGGGAAAAAGTCACGTCCATATAATTGTTTATTACAAGATAGTAAGCAAGATTCCTGAAGTATTTTCCGCTTGAGGAGTTATAGCCAATGTGAGGTGTGAGAAATCCGCTTTTTCTTCCCTCTTTTACCGGAAACATCCAGAATGGCACATAAAATAGTGGCACGTTGTGAACTTTGAGGATTACGGGCTTTGCAATGGCCATCTCTTTTTTTATGACCTTCATATAGGTGGATTGGAAATAGTAATGAGGTGGATTTTTATCACAGGTGGTGTAAAATCCGCGTCTTATGTATATGTTGTCAAGAGAATCTTTGTAAGATTCTTTGCCCCAGATTTTACCCTTTTCCTTAAGTGTATAACCATTGAAAGCGTAACCAGATCGCATCTTTGTATTGTAGTAAAGTGAATCTCCGAAAAAACTGTCCTTACCTGTTATAAGCATGGCATGACCGTAAGCCTTTAAAAGGGATGAATCTTCGAAAAAGAAGATACTGTCAGCAGTAAGTAGATTGTCTTTGTCCCGGGCTGAAGCGCTGTCTTTTAAAATAACTACTTTGTTATCCGGAAAATATACGATTTTTTTTGCGGCAAACTGTACTTCTGCTAACAGTGATGTTACAAGAGAAAAAAACAGTACATAAAATCTTTTCACTTTTAGAAGGGAGGAGAGGATATCAAGCCTCTCCCCTTTCAAAATCAACCTCTTTGAACTTTTTAATCTCACTTATGATAAGTTCTTTTATCTCTTCAAGTCGCTCTTCTGTTTTTGCTTCAAATCTCAACACAAGTACAGGCTGGGTATTGGATGCTCTGACAAGTCCAAATCCATCTTCAAACTCAATTCTTGCACCGTCTATATCTATAACCTCGTACTTTTCCTTAAAAATGTTTACAAGAGTGTCAACAACCTCAAATTTTTTGTCGTCAGGGCAGTAAACTCTGATTTCGGGGGTTGCATAGTAGAAAGGTATTTCCTTCACCATCTCGGAGAGTTTTCTTTTCTTCATGGACAAAAGTTCAAGCATGCGTAATGCATCATATATAGCGTCGTCAAACCCATAGTACCTATCGTTGAACTCTATATGTCCCGACATTTCTCCTGCAAGTGGGGCGTTTATTTCTCTTAGTTTGGCTTTTATGAGAGCATGCCCGGTTTTCCACATTACAGGTTTTCCACCGTGTCTCTTTATCACATCTATAAGTCCCTTTGTACATTTTACGTCGAATATTATAGGAGCGCCCGGGTAATCCTTTAGCACTTCAGGGACGAACAGCGCAAGGAATTTATCTCCAAACAAAAGTTCTCCTTCATCTGTGATAACGCCAACTCTGTCACAGTCACCATCAAGTCCAATACCAATGTCAAGTCCTTTGTTTTTTACGAGTTTTTTAAGTTCTTCCATGTATTCTGGAACAATAGGGTCAGGTATGTGGTTGGGAAATCTTCCGTCAGGCTCCAGATAAAGCCCTTCATATTGAAGGCCTATTTTCTGGAGTATCTTTTCAATAACAGGTCCACCTACCCCATTTCCGGTATCAATTCCTATTTTGAGGTTCTTATCTATTTTAACGCCAGATGAGACCTCATCTATGTAAGTGGTCAGAATGTCATGTTCTTCTATTTTCCCCTCTTCTTTTGGAATATAGTCCTCTTTCTCTATTACGTCAGCGAGTTTCTGTATATCGTCTCCAAAGAAAGGCATCTTGCCGATGGATAATTTGAAGCCATTGTAATCTCTTGGATTGTGGCTTGCGGTAACCTCGACCCCTCCATCAAGGTTCAGTTTGTAAATGGAATAGTACTGAACAGGGGTTGGAACAACTCCAAGGTCATACACTAAAAGTCCGCTATCTCGGAGCCCTTCCATAAGTTTTTTTGCGTATGCTGGTGATGTTGGGCGTACATCCTGCCCAACTGATACTTTTTCTCCCCCGTTTTTTCTGATTATTGTTCCGAAGCCTCTGCCAATATGATAGGCAAGTTCCTCCGTTATATCCTTTTCTGCTATCCCTCTAATATCATATTTTCTGAAAATGTTACGGGGTATTTTCATCTTGTCTCCTCCTTTATTTTAATATCTGCAATACTTTCAATGATAAAATCTGCTTTTCTCAGACCCTCTTTTGTTTCTACACCTGATAGAACTCCTATTCCAATAGCCCCTTTGGACTTTGCAAGTTCAATATCATGCGTTGAATCCCCCACAACCACGATTCTTTGTGGGTCATTGATGTTATATTCTTTCATAATGGTAGTAAGAAGCCGTGGGTCCGGTTTATAATAAGGATACGTGTCAGAGCCTATCACCCTGTGATATGGAATATTGAGTTCTCTGAGTATCCTTTCTGTGCGCTTCTCAAGGTCATTTGTTAAAATGATTACAGTGGATATGGACATCAGGCTGGATAGAACCTCGTGCGTGCCGGGAATGGGTCTGAATATGCCGTCATTAAGAATGCTATCTGCTTCCTTAAATAATTCAAGGATTTCATTTTTGTCTATACCGAGAATTTTAGAGCACTCTTCTGATGTTTCCTGCCTTGTGGTATAGAGTATATGTTTTATGTCAAAGTTCCCATCTTTGTAACCAAGTACCGGCTCCACCTTTTTGCGTGCCTCTTTTCCATATCGGTGCTCTATGAGTCTGAGCCTCTCCTCCATTATCTTTCCCCATCCATCTAAATTCACCAGAGTACCATCTTTGTCGAAAATCCATAGGTCTGCAGCAAGTTCTGTATTGTTTACAAAAACTTTCATAGCATTCTGGACAGTGAGTAGTTTATAATTGTGGACATATCAAGGAATCCTATGACTTTCCCGTCATCATCAAGAACAGGCATGATTTTCATGTTATATTCCAGCATCTTGTCAATTGCACTTTTTATTGTTTCATCTTCCCGCACAAAGGGTACATTCTTGCTCATAATGTCTTTTGCTGAACCAGAAAATAGCGTATCTAAGAGATGTCTTGTGGATATAACACTACCTATTCTTGGCGACTGCTCCTTAAGAAGGTGCCTGATTAAATTATCTAATTTAATAAATCCCACGAGTTTATCGTTTTCGTCGATAACGAAGATTCCCCATCTAAAGTTGTATCTTGCAACATACTGCGCTACATCTATTATGGGGTCATCTTCCTTTACGAAAGGTGCCGGTTCTTTAACTCGTTTTATATAATCTTTGACCTTTTTCATTACTCTCTCTCCCTGGGTATTTCACCTGCTTTGTTTATTGCGAATCTGGAGGATATGGGACCCAGGAGTTCATGAAGCGCAGTTGTACCGAGTATTATGTTTATAAGGTAAACGCTGAATTTGTGAAATTCCGGGAATTTTGCCACGGTGAGTGCGAGACCTACCACTATACCACCCTGGGGGAATAATCCAAATGCAAGGTACTTGCTAATCACCCTGGGTGCTTTTGAAAGCCTGCTCCCTATGAACGTTCCGGTGAATTTGCCGAGGAATCTAATAATCACAAAGAATATTACAACTAAGATAGCCACGAGGAACGCCTTTAACTGAAGGTATGCGCCACCAAGTACGAAAAACAGTATAAAAATCAATTCTTCGTAGTACCTTTCAATGATACCGAAAAGTTTATTTTCATCGATTTTCAGATTAACGATGGTTGCACCTGCACTCATTGTGGAAAGCAGAGGGTCCAGTTTGAAGTATTCTGCCATTGAATATACAAGGAAAAGCGTGCCAAATACAAGTGCAACAACTCCACTGTCCCGCATAACCTTTCGCGTGATTATATAGAGCAGAAATCCGCCGATTATTCCCAGGGCAATGGAAAACGTTATATCTTTTAAGGGCTCTAATACAAGGGAGGTAAACGTAAGATGGCCACCCTGCGAGAAGACAAGGGCAAGGCTCATTGCTATACTGAAGTTGATAATTCCAAAAGCGTCGTCTGCTGCCGCAACTCCAAGGAGTGTGGTGGTGAGAGGTCCTCTCGCGTTGTACTCGTGAATAACAGCAAGGGATGCCACAGGGTCTGTGGGAGATGCCATTGCTGCAAGAAGAAATACAAACGGGAGATAAAAGGTTCTGTATTGTCCAAGGCCTGGCATAAGAGCGGGCAGGAAGAAGGCGAAAAATAGGATCATAAATAGAAAGGCCATTTCCGCTTCAAAAACTGTTATAAGTGATATTACTTTTCCAAGCCTCTTTATCCTGTTGTAAGCCAGTGAGCCGCCTATCATGTAGGTCACAATTGAAAGGGCAAAATCAGTTATAATATGGGAACTTTTGATAAAGTTGGCTGGAAGGATTTTCAGGATTGACGGGGAAAGCAACATACCTGTTATGATATATCCGGATACTCTTGGTAATCTGAGTTTGTTTGCCAGATAACCACCTAAAAACCCGGTGAGAATCATTACTGATATATAGAAAAGTATGCCGAGATGCTGTTCCATTATTCACTCCTTTTCTGTTCTTTATACCATTTAATCGTTTTTTTGAGCCCCTCCTCTAAAGTTATTTCAGGTTTAAACCCCAGAAATTTTTGAGCTTTTTTAATATCCCCAACTCTTCGCTGTGGGTCTTCATAGTTTTTACTGAAATTTTCATAGGGTACAAATTTAAACTCTGCCTGTTTGTCCATGAGCAATGCTATTTTTCTTGCAAGTTCGAGTATGGATATTTCCTCTTCTGTTCCTATATTTATAATTTCCCCGTTTAAATTAGAGCTTTCTATTACCTTAACTGTGGCTTTTACCACATCATCTATATAAATAAAACTTCTTTTTTGTTTCCCTGTCCCGTGAATTTCAACCTTGTTGCCATTGTAAAGGGCATCTATAAATACCCCAACAGGTCCTCCCCACCAGTTTAAATGTTGCCTGGGACCGTATATACCGAAGTATCTTAATATTGTAACGTAAACTCCAAACTCATCCATGTATGAGAGTGAAAGATGTTCGTTGTATATTTTGGATACTGCATAGCACCATCTTCTTGAAGTGGAAGGGCCGAGAACAAGGTCTCCATCTTCCCTGAGGGGAAAATCCGTGCTTTTACCGTATACATCTGATGTGGATATAAGAATATGTCTGGAATTGTACTTTCTTGAAAGTTCAAGGAGATGTCTTTCAACCTCGATATTTTTAGTAAGAGTAATGTAACCACTTGAGTATCTCGGTATTTTTGAAGCAATTAGGTTAACTATGACATCAGGCTTTTCTTTAAGTTCAGTTATCTCCATTATGTCAGATTTAATGAATTTGAAACCGTGTTTTCCAATATTATGTTGAATATTTATAATGCTCCCCTTTTCAAGATTGTCAATTACCAGAACTTCGTATCCTTTATTAAGTAATGCATCGGCGAGATGCGACCCGACAAAACCTGCACCACCTGCGAGTAATATTTGCATGGAGAATATTATATGCAGTATACCATGTAAGAAAAAGGAGGAGGCAAAAATTGCTTTGTTTTTTCATCAAAAATCTCGTATAATAACAAAATGATGTTAGTATTGCTAACTATTCTGGCATTTAATTTTGAAGCAGGCAGATTAACTCTTGAGAAAAAAGATAGTATTTATATAACAAAAATGGTGGACTCGGTGAGGATTTATAACGATACTATGGAAATAAGGGGTAGAATTGGAATTTATAACGAGAGAGAGAACACTCTTTTTTTGAAGGGGGGAGTTGTGCTTGTAACTCCAAAAAGGAAGGCAAAGAGCGATTCTTTGGTTATACGCAAAGATGGGGATATAATCCTTTTTATGGGGGGAGCAGAGATTAGAGAGGGTAGAGATACACTGAGAGCCAATAAGATATATATTGAAGGGGATTCTCTTGCTGCCACATTCGACGTTCGTGGTTATTTTCATTCAAAAAAACTCAGATTCACAGCCGATACTCTATATGCAGTGGATTCTTCATATATCTTAAAAGGCAGTGGAGTCAGAATCGTTTCCATTGATACAGATTCCATAGTGCTTGAAGGTTCACCTGTATATGTAAAGGAAGACACTCTGTATTCTCCCTCAAGGTGTCAGGTCACAACAGGTAAATACATAGGTGAAGGGGATACCCTGTATTACTTTACCAGAGATTCTCTTGGGTTTTTCCTGGGGGATGTCAAAATGGAATGGGATTCTGGCTATGCCACAGGAGATACTGCCTATTTTTATATTGGTGATAGTGGACTGGATAGTGTTATAGTAAGAGGGGATTGTTTTCTTGAAAACAGAGGTGAAAATGAGGTTCAGTTGAGGGGAAAGAAATTTAAAGTGACGGTGAAGAAAAGTAAGATGGTAAAACTTGAAGGCTTTGAAGCAACTGGAGTTCTCAGGGAAAAGGAAAATGAGTGAACTTGTAGCAGAAGGGATAAAGAAGATTTATAAAAAGAGAGAGGTGGTAAAGGGTATAACAATAAGGGTAAAGCAGGGCGAGATAGTTGGGCTACTTGGTCCCAATGGAGCTGGAAAAACCACATCTTTTTACATGATAATGGGTGCAGTGAGACCTGATGGAGGTAAGATATTTTTTGACGATAGGGATATTTCAAGGTATCCCATGTATAAAAGGGCAAGACTTGGAATAAGTTATTTGCCGCAGGAAAGTTCTGTATTTAGAAAACTCACTGTATGGGATAATATAGAGGCAGTTCTTGAAATGAGGGGAATAGGTAAGAAAGAGAGGAAGGAAAGAACCAGACACTTACTTGAACTTTTAAATATATTAAGGTTAAAAGATGAGATGGCTTATACACTTTCAGGAGGAGAAAGGAGACGCCTTGAAGTAGCAAGGGCTCTTGCAATTGAACCAAAGGTTTTGTTGCTTGATGAACCTTTTACTGGAATAGACCCAAAGACCAGAGAAGAGATACAGGATATTATTGTGCAGTTAAAATCGATGGATATAGGGGTTCTTATCACAGACCATAATGTCAGGGAAACACTTGCAATCTGTGATAGAGCCTATATAATATATGATGGACGTATTTTATTACATGGTAGTTCAGAGGAGTTAATTAATAGTGAAGAGGCGAGAAAAATATACCTGGGTAGGAGGTTTAGTCTATGAGACTTGAACACAGGTTGCAGGAAAAACTTGAGTTGAAACTTAAGCCGGTTCCTTTGCTGGTGCTTGAGGCAAGAATTCTCGAGCTACCGGCACTGGAATTAGAAGAGGCCATTATAAATGAAGTAGAGGCAAATCCCATACTGGATATTCCAGAAGGTATTGAGAGTAGTATAAACACCATTTTGAAAAAATCAGAATACCTATCCTATGAACCTGAACTCAATGCACATCCTATGGGTGGGTACGAAGACGACACCCCTTCCCCGGAAGAGTTGCTTGAGGCTCCACCTATTTCCGTGTGGGATAGGCTTGAGATACAGGTGAGCGCTGAATTTACAGACGATAAAGAGCGGGAAATAGCAATGGCTATCCTTGATAATCTTGATGGAAAGGGTTTTCTCAGTATGACAGAGGAAGAAATAGCAAAAAAAACAGGCACTACTGTAGAAGAAGTGCATAGGATAAGAAGATGCTTCATGGAACTTGATCCAAAGGGTACAGGTAGTCTTTCTATTGCTGAGTATCTGCTTTTTCAACTGTATTCCAGGAAATTAATAGATGAAGATGAGTTTGAAGAGTTTTCCAGACATCTTGAGGAAGACAAGATAAGGGAGATAACAAAGAACCTTAAAATATCTCTTTTGCCATATCCTTTTAGTTTATATGAAAAGGATACCTCGCAGTATATAATACCTGAAGTTACCTTCCGTATTATTGATGGAAAAATCCATATTGAAATTTACGAATCCCCCTTTACCAGTTTACAGGTAAATCAGAGGTACGAAGAAATGCTTAAATCGAAGGAAACGCCAAAGGAAATAAAGAAGTTTCTTGCTGAAAAGTACAGGAGTGCCCAGAAGTTCCGGGAAGCCATTTTAAGGAGAAAGGAGTATTTAAGAAGGATTGCTGAGTTTATTGCAGAAAAACAGGAGGATTTTCTGCTTGGGAAATCCGTATATCCTGTTCCTGTAAGTCAAAAAGATGCAGCAGAGGCGCTATCCATTCCTCCTTCCACCTTAAACAGGATACTTAAGGAGAAATATGCGGATACTCCGAGGGGAATTTATGCCCTTAGATTCTTTTTTAAGCGTGGAGTTAGGGGTGCACGTTTTCGCCTATCCCAGGATGAACTCGGTGATATAATTAGAGAAATTATAGAAAGCGAGGACAAAACAAATCCTCTTTCAGACGAAGAAATTGCGGCTATTTTAAATCAGAGGGGCATTAAGATTAAGAGAAGGACAGTGGCAGCGAAACGTAAGGAGCTGGGGATACCATCGTCAAGACAGAGGAAGGAAAGGACCTGAATGTATCCACTGTACAGGTTTTTGAGTGCCCTGTATACGATTTTCATTAAAACTCCACGAATTGGAGGTGCATCAAGGCCTACAGTATGGTTTCATCTCTCGTCTTTAGGTGAAATAAGTTCCGCAAAGGGGCTTATGGATATTTTCCTTGATTCTGGTTATTTTGTTTTTACCACAGTCTTCACAGATGCTGGATATAGCAAATTAAAAGAACTCTATAAGGGACAAAAGAATTTTGAAGTGGTTCGTTTCCCATATGACAAGCCTTCCTTTATAGAGGATGTATTTAAAGTTAAACATGTAAGGGCTTTGATTATTATTGAAACAGAACTCTGGCCCAATCTTATTCATATTGGACGTAGATATGCAAGGCTGTACCTTGTAAATGCACGTATCTCCGATAAAAACTATGAGAGGATAATTAAATTCAGGAGTTTTTTCGGGGATCTTTTAAATAGTTTTAACATTATTTTTCCTCAATCAACACATCAGAAGAATAGATTTCTTGAGTTTGTAAATGACGAAAGAAAACTGATGTACATAGGTAATTCCAAGGTAGATAATCTTTCTGTAAATAAAAAATCCCTTATTAAAAGGCATGAAATAGGTATACCGGATGATGAATTTGTTGTGGTTTTTGGTAGTGTAAGGGGTAAGGAACTTGCAGATATAGTAAATATAACAGAGCATCTTGTGAAAAAAGAAATAGGTGTTATAATCGCACCCAGGCATCCTACAAGGGTTAAGATGCTGGAGGATATGTTAAATGAGAGGAAAATACCCTATACAAAGAGGACTAAAAGCAAATATAAAAAGGGCAAAGTGTTTATTGTGGATACCCTTGGGGAACTCAGGAAGTTTTATTATCTTGGGAATGTGTGTTTTGTTGGTGGAACATTAAAAGATTACGGAGGGCATAACGTTCTTGAACCCGCTGTTTTCGCAAAACCTGTAATCTTTGGGCCGTTCGTCAGAAATGTTGAAGATGAGGCAAGAGGACTCATTAGGTATGGCGGAGGTATTATGGTTAATACAGACAATGAACTTTTAAAGGCTATTTTAGAACTATACAAAAACAGACCCAGGGCAGCATTCATTGGGGAAAATGCTTTGAGGTTTGTGGAAAGTATGAGAAAGGTGTCCAAGAAGATTTACAAGGCTATAATGGAGGACCTTAATGAAAAGACGGGAACTCTATTCTGAGATACTACGCTTTCTCAGAGAGGAGGAATACTATTCTATACTCTCTGATTTTATTTCATATCATCGTATTCAGGGAACAGGTGATATGCGGGAATCCATGCTTTTTCTAAAGGAGATACTGGATAGTGCCGGGGTGTTCACAGAATACTATGAAGAAGAGGTGAAAAAAGGAAAAAGGTATTTTGGTTTTCCTTATTTTCGTGGATATAGGCTCCATTCGTCTGAGGCCATTATTAAGTCTAAGCGGAGCACAATAAAGCTTAATTTTGACCTCAATCCACATGCCTTTATTCAGAGAAGTAAAGGGGTAACGGCACGTTTTGGGGTGGTTACTCCAGAATATCAAAACATGCGGAACAAGTATGTGCTCTGTAAAAGTCTTAAAAAAGGGATATACAAATATCTTTACGAGAACGGTGCAGAAGGTATTTTGTTGTATGATGAGAATGCACCTAAAAATGCAAGAAGAAAAGCGCAGTTCTGGTATTTTTCAGATACAGAAAAGTTATTAAGTGGCATGGTGCTTACACATACGGAGTGGAATAACCTGATAAAAGATGTAAAAGGTGGCAAAAAGGTTACAATTGAAGTGAATACTGACGCTGAATTCCCCCCTGCTTATAATAATTATCTTCTTGGGGTTATAGAGGGAGAAAAAAGAGATGGGATTTTGTATGTTGCTCATACGTGTCATGCAAAAGGTGAAGCAAATGATAACGGATCCGGAGCATCCAGTCTTGTATATGCTGCCTATATTATGCAGAAAATGATAGAATTTGGGGCAATAAAAAAACCCCCTTACACGCTTTATTTTCTTCTTGTTCCAGAGATGTGGGGTAGCGGATTATTCCTTGAAAAAAGAAGTGACCTTGTGAAAAGGAATATTTTTGCAGGTTTAAATTTTGATATGGTTGGATCAGACCTTTTGAAAACTGAAGGCAAGGTTTTTCTCGAGGATGTACATGGGGTTACAAGAACAAATGTAACAGACCTCTACCAAAAGATTCTCCTGTCTATCCATGATTTTCTGGATTTTCCATTTGCTATTCTTAAAAGGCCCTTTGAGGGGGGAAGTGACCACCTTTTATTTCAGGAACCAGACCTTGGTGTCCCTGTGCCAATGCTAATACACTGGCCTGACAGATTCTATCACACAGATAAAGATGTTATAAGCAACATCAGTACAAAAGCCATATGGCGAAACGTTATAATGATGATTTCTCTGCCATACATCCTTGGAAAAAAGGATGTTAAATTCAATATGAGAAGGCTTTTCCCTAAGAAGGGTGCTAAGATTCTGAAGAAGAAAAAGAAAGGAGTTTTCATTCCCACTCTTGATGAAGATATTAATACAAGGCTTTACTGGTATAAGACATGGGATAATAAGAGGGAATATGTGAATTTCATGAACTTTCTTTATTACCTTTCTTCGGGTCTTGATATAAAGACTGCATTGAGTTATATGAAAAAGGATACGGGCAGGGAACCCGACGAAGAAGTGTACGAACACTACGTTGAATACCTTTTAAAAAGGGGCATAATAGAAGTTTTATAAAGGTATGTACGATAACAAATATTATACTGACGAACTCACCGGTGTGCTAAATAGAAGATACCTGCACCTTATAGTGAACCGTGAGATTTCAAGAAGTAAGAGGTATAATAGCAGTTTTTCCCTTATTATTGCTGACCTTGACAATTTTAAACTCATAAACGATACCTTCGGGCACATGAAGGGGGATAGGGCTCTTGCCATTTTCGCAGATGTTATGAAAAAAGCTCTTCGGGAATCTGACACAATTATAAGGTATGGTGGGGATGAGTTTGTCATAATTTTGCCTGAGACCTCTTTGGATGAAGCAAAGATCGCAGCAGAGAGAATTCTTGAAAACCTCAGGAAAGTGGAATTCCAGGGAGCTACTTTGAGTGCAAGTATGGGGGTTGCATCATACCCAAGACATGGCAGTTCATGGGAAGAAATATTTAGTATGGCAGATAGGGCTCTAATGATGGCAAAAAGAATGGGGAAAGGAAGAGTTGCACTCCCTGATGAAAGTCAAAACGGATTTATAATACCTACCAGAGAACTTGTTGGAAGGAGAGAAGAGACAACAAGACTCATTAATATGCTAAATACGAAAGGCATATTACATATTGTATCAGGAGAAGTAGGAGTTGGCAAAACGCGCCTTGTTAAAGACACACTAAATGCGATTAAAAGACCGTTTATTTATGTACAATCTCTGGGAACGCTGGGAGGTGTGCCCTATTTTGTTCTCATTAACCTTTTAAAGAAACTTGCAACGGAGCAAAGAGCGGATTTCTTTATATCATTTGAACGCATACCTGATCCCCTTAAGGTGGAAATCATTAAACTACTCCCGGATTTGTTTCCTGTAGCCTCTTATGATAATTATCAAAGAGGGGATAAATACAGACTCTTTGAATCTGTTATCAGTCTTCTTGATGATATGTTTAAAGATAGTTCTCCTATATTGGTTTTTGATGATGTACAGTGGATAGACAGAGAGAGTGCAGAGTTTATAAGTTACGTGGTGCATATGGCAAAGGATAAATTTATTCCTCTTGCCGTCCTTAGAAGTGAAGAAGCCGAAAAAAGTTATATTAACGAGATTCTTGAAATACTTGGCAGGATGAGGTTATATGATGAACTTGTTGTTAATCCACTTTCAAGGCATGCAACGGGCAGAATGCTTTCGTCCATTATGGGAGGAGAGGTAGACGAAGGTCTGCTTGATGCAGTATATAATGAGACTGGAGGTAATCCTTTCTTTATTGAGGAGGTGGTAAAGAGCCTTGCAGATAAAGGATATGTTTACAATAACAATGGAATCTGGTATATAAAGAAAGACTATAGAATTGAACCATCTAAAAATGTGGAAGAGGTGATAAAAAGGAAGGTACGCTCGATTTCAGAGAAAGAAAAAGAAATTCTGCTTTTTTCTGCAATTTATGGCAGGAGAATTGACCCGTATGTCCTGACGCGTGCAAGCGGAATAAATGAAGGTGAGGTATACGATGCGCTTGACAGGCTCGTAAGGATAGGACTTTTGAAGGAAAGAGGAGGCGGGGATGAGTACATATTCTCAGAAGGAATTGTAATAGATACAGTACTGGAAGAAGTATCAAAGGGAAAATTAAAGTTTTATCACAGAAAAATCGCAGATGCTCTTAAAGAAGTGCATGGGCAAAATCTATATGGGATTCTGGATGAATTGATTTACCACTATGATATGGCAGGAATGGAAGATGAAGCAAAAAAGTACTACAAAACAGCAGGTGACAGAGCAATAGGTATATATGCCTATGACAAAGCCCTGGACTATTATCTCAGGGTTCTGGACTCTATAGACAATGAGCAAAAAGCAAGGGATATAGCGTATAGTATCTATTATATCTTCAGAAATCTTGGAAATATGGAAACATTTGAGAGTGCAATGAACACTCTTTTAGATAAATTCCCGTCGCTTGTGGGCATGGTGAGTGAGATGCTTGGTGATGCCTATACTCAACGTGGTATGTTCAATAAGGCTGTGGAAATCCTCAAAAGAGGTATAGAACATTCAAACGATGAGATAGAAAAAACAAAACTTAAGGTTCGTCTTGCCTGGGCGCTTTTGTATCAGGATAAAGGTGATGAAGCAAAAGGCATAGTTACAGAGGCTATTTCGTTTTATAATGAGATATTAAAGAATTTAGACGACGAGGAGAAAAGTAGGACTGTACTTAAGGCATTGGTTGGGGCATATAACACGCTGGCAAGTAGTTATCTCATAAGAGGAGATGCCGAAAAAGCCAAAAAACACTATCGGGAATACCTCGAATTTATTAAAAGGGAAAACGTGGATAATGAGTATAATTATGCAGTAGGGCTTGTTAATCTTGCAATAGCCTGTTTGCGACTTGACAAGGAAGGGGAGGCTATAGAGTCGTTGAAGGAAGCAAAGAGTATATCGGAGAAGTTGCACAGCATATATCTTGATGCAATGGTGGATCTGGTACTTGGCGAATTATACGTTATAGGGGGAGAGATTGAAAAGGCAGGAGAATATCTCGAGGATGCCCACAAAAAATATGTTGCTATGAACAATGAGATGCGTATAATAGAAACAGACCTATCGCTTTATAGATACTACCTTTATAGAAAAAAGATTGGCATGGCTCTCGAAATAATAAATGAAGCGATGGAACTTGCCAGGTTACTTGCGAACGACGAGTACGTTGTTAATCTTTTAAAAGGAAAAGTTGAGGTTTTTATTGAAAAAGGTGATGTATTACAGGGGCTTAAAATTGTTGACACAATATATTCGGATTATTCAGAGATTGCTAAAAATATGGCAACCTCTCTAAAGTTGCTTAAAGCCCGACTGTTTGTGCTGAGTGGTTTATTTGATAAGGCTATAGATACATATAGAGAGATTATAAAAAAGGAGCCGGAAAATACAGAGGCACTTTTAGGTATTGCAGAGGCAATGGTAAAAAAGGGAAATATTGAGGAAGGAATTGGTGAGGCTTTAAAGTATGAAAAGAGAGTTTATGAAAACGAGAAACTACATACCCTTGTTTTACGGTACAGATTGGGAGAGATATATATCATTGGAGGACATAAGGATAAAGGGATGCAGATTATGAGAGAGTTGTACCCTATTCTTGAAAGAAAAGGCATACTCCTTTACATTGGAAGAGTCGCAACATACATATTCGATTAAAATTCCCTGGCAATTGTGGTTATTGCGTAAAAACTTTTATTGTCGCTTTCTACAACTGTTGCCCCTGTTATTCCCAGCACAAATCCTTTATAGGTAATAGACAGATTGCCATTTAGGTCCAGATGGTAGGTATTGGTATTAAAGAAGGTATCCCTGTAGGTTTTATGAGCAATATTCCCAACCAATATAAGAGAGACGTACTGTCCACTCAGAAAACAGGTGAGATTTAACCCTGGCATAACATAGTTTTCATTAAAATCCGTTTCCAGAAATGGTCCCATCATAATACCCTTTGCTCCAAAAAGTGGCTGTACCCTAAGGTTATTGTAAAGAAACTCTATGTCCTGTTCCAATTTGAGGTTTTTATATATTGCATGGGTATAAGAGGCTTTTGTTGCGAGCACTGTCTCCTTGTGTGTAAATGCCCCAAGGATAAATAAAGATAATTTTCCGGACATGATGGAAAAGTTAAATGAACTCTCAGGCTTTTTTGTGTCAAAACCATATTTTATGGTATGTTGAAACTGAATTGCATTCTCTGGCCAGTTAAAATGATATGTGATGCCAATAAATCTGCCTCCCTGTGTTATAGTGTCGTATTTACCCTCTTTTGAGAAGAAAACATCTAACATTCTATCTGGTGTACGAAGAAGAAAAGTTAAGTCAGTATAGTTTGTCGAGGAATCTTTTAATATGTTCCCATAACTTTCAAATATCCCCTTTTCATAATTGTACTGTACATTGAAATATTTTTTGCCCAGATATAGCTGAATGGAATTGATGTCGGAAAATAGAGAAATAAATATACTGTTCTGGCTGGTGGTGTATACTGTGTCGGAATTGTAGATAAAGATCTTTGTGTTTGAACGCGAATTTTCAAATCCTACACGGAAGAATGCCAGTATTAGAATTAGCGTCATTTACTTTCACTCAGTATTCTCTGTATCTCTTTGTAATATTTATCGGCTGTTTTTCTGTTGCCTTTACTAATTGCATCGACATACAGGTTAAAAAGTTTATAAACTTTCTCTTTAAGTTCCGGAGAAAGATGTGCAGATTTTATTCGGGCTTCTATTGTTTTTATCTTAAGGTTTAAAATGTTTTTCTTGTCTAAAATGCGTTTCCGTATGGATTTTAACAAAAGTAACGAAATACCGTAATTCCCCCTTTGATACTCGGCAATTGCCCTGTTATACATTGCCTTTATTTCGGAATCGTTTGTAGACTCAACACTTTTTTTAAGTGACCTTAATTCTGATTTTATTATTTCGGGAGAGATATTGCTTAACATTTTAGATCTTCCTATGGCGCTTTTAAGAATTGTAAGACAAGACCTGGACTCAATCAGTGATGCTTTATATTGCTCTTTCTGAAAATACATCTCTGCGTTTTTAAGGGAAGTAATCGCTCGCTGTAATTCAGCCTTTTGGTGCTCTTTTATATTGTCCAGTGTGTTTATGTACTCAAGTCCATTCCGACAAAGAAGGATTCCTCTTCTTGATTTTATCCTTCCTATGGCTATTTTCACTGCAAATGAAGCCAGTTCTTTTGCTTCACGCGCGTATAACATAGATAGTTGATAGTTCCCATGATTAAATAACCACTTTGCTTTCTTTACCCCTTCAATTGCTTTTTGAAGAATTTTCATGGCTTTCTGGGACCCTGATTCCCTTATCCTCGGTGCAACTGACTTAATATATGTTGCTGTATTTTGTAACTCTGAAAATGCCATCTCCCTCATGCCTCCGTAAAGAGGCATGAGGGAGATTAGAAGTACAAAGAACAGTTTTTTCATTTTATTCGTTGCTTACCCTGTAAATATAGAGCCAGATGTTTGAAACATATGGATAGTTAGAATTGTGGAATGAGGGCTCCTCTATAATATCAACTGCAGCATGGTATATTCCGGTTTCCATTGGTGTATACCATATTCCTTCATAATATCCGCCTGTCTGATTGTAAAACATTCTATCCCTTCTATGTCTAAATCTTGCTGTGTTATAGTGGAGAAAAGCATAAACGAATGGTTCTGTTTTATCAACATATACTCTTACACGTACCTTTTGACCGGGCAGGAATGTGGGAATAGAATCCCTGTTCCAGAGAGTGGATGGATTGTCCAGAACAATTGTCTCAATTTCGTTGTTATTTTCATCGAGTTTTGTAACTTCCACTTTGGTAATATTCACCTTTACAATGGAATCTGGCAGGTTCTGAGTATTGGATTCAACATTGGATATTCCTTTCAATCTCCATCCCTTTCTCACAGGTTCATCTGGGTCACCTTCTCTCACAAACATGGCGTATCTTTCTGTGCGGTCTGTAAAATTCTTAATCGAGTCCGTAAGTGCCCCGGGACTGTCAGGTGCCCATACTACGTGGAAAATTCCAGTCAGGTTACGGTTTATTGTAACCATTGCGGTGTCGTTATCAATGTGTATAGAAATATCAGTGGATACGTCTGTAATCTGTCTCCCCCAGCCAACAATAAATCCTTTTGACCCGGCTTTTGTAGTACCGGGGATAGTATCGTCTTTTGTGCCTGAATCATTAACTGCGGTGGTAGAGTTGAAGTAGTCCGCATAGTCACCTTGGATGAGTGCCTGTATGGCATCCTCATCACTGGTTGTTTCTGTGTTTTTAGTGCACCCCGCAACAAGCAGGGCTACCACTATCATGAGTACTGCTGGTTTGTATTTCATTTTACACCTCCTTTTCCCACTTTCATTTTACAATTTTTATGCCAGTATGGCGGAGTTGTGGAATCGTTGTTGTTCGGAGGCTTTTAAAAGGAAGTGGGAGAACTATGTGTGCCTTATGGAACATGGTGTGCACCTGGGGGCACATATTTGCACGCCCGTATTATCTGATTTAATATTTCCAGTATGAAGAAGTATGCTCCAGTATTTGTGGTTTTTATAGTTTTTATGGTTACCCTTTTTCTGGCAGGTAATATTTTTGTAAGACACTATGAGAATGTCGCAAAGAATGAGTTTAAATCCAATATTCTTTTTATAACCCACATGATGGAAAATAGAATGGTACCATATCTGGGTATTAAAAATGCTCAGGACCTTCTTAAGATGGTTTCAGATGATATTATGCAAGAAAATGGAGACCTAAGGTGCATAAGTATTTATGATGCATCAGAGAATATTTATTTTAAAGCATGGAGGACAGAAACATGTGCCAAGCTCAATAAGAAAAGGATATGTGAAGAACCTCCCTGTGTGTTTATAAAAAAAGAAGGTGATAACGATATTGTTGGCGTTTATGACGGAGTGGAGGATATATTTCAGAATACGTATTACATAGAGTATATTTTCAAAACCAGAGTGTTTGTTCCACTCTATTCTTTGAGATTATATTTTAATCTCTTTTTCGTCCTGTTTCTTTTAAGTGAACTTGTAATTTTTTATATTACTCGCAAGACAGATAGTAAACTCGCAAGTATGAGAGAGTCTCTTATAACTGCAGAACAGTCGTGGGTTATGGAGAGACTCGCAGGTCTTTTAGCACATGAACTAAAGAATCCCCTGTTTGTAATATCAGGTAACATAGAGCTTAGTGACATGCCGCCTGAGGAAAAGAAGATTATAAGTGATGAAATCATCAGGATTAAAAGTATTATAGAAAGATACGAGGGAGTAATGAGAAAAAATAAGAAGACCTATACCAATCTTAATGAGGCTATGCGTTATATTGAGCATCTTTTCAGTGCGCAATTTGAGAAAAAGGGGCTTTCTTTAAAACTCGATATAGGCAGAGAATATAAACTCAGGATCCCTTTTGATGACTTTAAACAGATTGCTCTAAACATAGTAATAAATGCGCTTCAGGCTCGATCATCCATAAATATTAGAGCAAAAAGAGAGAATGGTAGGGTTAAAATCTATTTTTGCACAGAGGGGCCTGAGATTCCCAAAGAGATACAAAAAAGGTTATTTGAGCCATATTTTACTACCAAGAAAGAGGGAACAGGGCTTGGACTATTTATTTCAAAAAGCCTTGCGGAACAGAGTGGTGGAACCCTTTATTATAAATACGTTGAGGGGCAGAATTGTTTTATTCTGGAGGTGAATGTTTATGAGAATTCTGGTAATTGATGATGAGAAGGAAATAGTCTCAATGCTTAGTAGATTCCTTATGAAAAAGGGATTTCGGGAAGTAAGTGGTGAACATAATCCAGAACGTGCATTGCATGCTATAAGAAATGGAGAGTATGACCTTATAATATCTGATCTTGTTATGGAACCTTATGATGGATTTTACATGTTGCAAGAGGCTAAGAATCGCGGGATACCTTTTATTATGATGACAGCCCATGCCTCTGTTGATAGTGCTGTAAAGGCTATGAAGATGGGTGCAAGTGATTATGTGGTAAAACCTTTTAACCTTGAGGAACTTTACGTTAAGATTCTTCGCATTGAAAAGGAGAAAAAACTTGAGAATGAAAATGAGCTGCTCAAACAAACAGAGATTATTGCATATTCTCCCTCCATGAAAAGGGTACTGGAACTTGTAAATAATGTCGCTCCCACAGATTTTCCCGTGCTACTTCTTGGCGAAACCGGAGTTGGGAAAACCCTTATAGCCCATTTAATACATCAAAAGAGCAAAAGAAACAATGGTAAATTCGTATCAATTAATGTGGCTGGTATTCCAGAAAGTCTACTGGAAAGTGAACTCTTTGGATATGAGAAGGGTGCATTTACAGATGCTGTTAAATCAAAACCAGGGATGTTTGAACTGGCGGATAAAGGAACTCTTTTCCTTGACGAAATAGGGAATATTTCCATGTCAGCCCAGGTAAAACTCCTTAAAGTACTTGAGGAGGGTACATTTTATAGGCTCGGAGCCCACTCTCCTACAACTGTGGATGTACGAATAATATCAGCCACAAATAGCAATTTAAATGAGAAAGTAAAGAAAGGAGAGTTTAGAGAAGACCTCTATTACAGAATTTCCGTGTTTCCCATAGAAATTCCACCTCTTAGAGAGAGAAAGGAGGATATTGCGCCTCTCGTAAATTACTATTTTCAAAGGTTCGGGCACAAAGAGGGAATAAGCAGAGAGGCGTTTATCAAACTTCAGAGCTATTCTTGGCCTGGGAATGTTCGGGAGTTGATTAATGTTGTACAACGGGCTATAGTCTTATCAGGCGGAAAAAGAATAGAAGCAGAACACATTGTGTTACATGAAAATCTAAACGCTGAAGTAGGAAATCTTATGGAGGCTGAAAAACAAATGATCATTGACGCACTCAAAAAAACAGGTGGCAATAAAAAAGAAGCGGCAAAACTCCTCGGTATTACAAGGAAACAGCTTTACACAAGATTGAAGAAGTACGGCTTAATGTAACACTTGACACACCACTTGTATTACTGTATTATATACCTATGACAGTAGAACACATGAATTTTGACAGCAATATACCAATATATATCCAGATTGCTGATTACATCAAGAATCTTATATTCAGAGGAGTTATAGAGTCCGGGGAGCGTATCCCATCAGTGAGGGAACTGGCAAAGGAACTGGGAGCCAATCCCAATACTGTTCAGAAGGCTTATTCCCTTCTTTTAAAAGAGGGGTTTTTAAAAACAAAGCGTGGAATTGGGTATTTTGTGACGGATGATGAAGAGTTTCTCCAGAGGAAAAGAAAGGAGGCTCTTTTAAATTTTGTCCGTGAAGTTAAGGAGAGGTTGAAAAAATCAGGTTTTACGCTTGAAGAATTTAAAAGGGAGCTGTAATATGGCAGAGGAACTTGTGGTGAGGGATATATGGAAAAGATATGGAAGAAAAACAGCCCTTAGTGGAGTAAGTATGGTTTTGAAGAAGGGCAGGGTTTATGGGTTGCTTGGTCCAAATGGCATGGGAAAAACCACGTTGCTAAAAATTATGGCTGGCATTCTGAGATCCACCAGAGGAAAGGTTTTACTGGATGGTGATGAACAAAACCACACAATGAGAAACAGGATCGCCTTTTCCCCTGAAGACCGTGGATTGTATGAGTACATGAGGGTAAGGGAGTTTTTGAATACCCTTTCTACTGTTTATTCTAACTGGAACAAAGAGAAAGAACAGTATTTTGTAAAACTTCTGGATATTCCGTATGATGAACTCATCAGGAACCTTTCCCGTGGCTTTAAGGCAAGGGTAAGACTTCTCATAGCCCTTTCGCAGGATGCAGAGTTTTATTTGCTTGATGAACCCCTTTCCGGTATTGACCCCACCTCAAGGCAGAGGATTAAGGATGCGTTAAGAGGAGGATTTGATACGGATAAAACCTTTGTCATATCTTCCCATCTTATAGGGGAAATTGAGCATTTGTTTGATTACGTCTTTTTCATAGACAGAGGAGAGATTGTGCTTGAAGGGGAGGCTGACAGACTCAGGGAAGAACACGGTGTTTCCATTGAAGGACTTTATGTTAAAACATTCAGGT
>JALVYB010000018.1 GCA_027038175.1 Caldifarciminota bacterium
TCTCCCTTCTTCGTAAAATCTAACGATTGGACAGCAGCATGTCCATTTGCATTTCTTTTTGATTTTGTTTATATCTATGTGTTCTTCATTCATTGTGGATAGGTATGATATCCAGAGATATTAATTTGCTTATTTCGCTGATTTGTAACGTCTGGCGGGTATGCGAAGCCCACGAAGTGGGTTTGGGTGAGCACCGAAGGTGCGAACCGCATACTCGCTTGTTCCACGAAGTTTTGCCGAGCCCGTGCACTGATATGAAATTGATTGCGTTATTTAAAGTTTTGTTTAGGGTTTATTACATTCCCAATGAGATATTCATCAAAATCATATAAAATAAATATAAAAAAGGAGGGGGATTCAAGAGGCAGTAATGTAAAGCACATACTGTCCAATTGTTCCATTGTATCTTAGTATCCTGAGTTCAACGAAGTGCTCACCAGAACTGAATTCAACTACTGGTTTCTCACTGGGTAAGTAATAGCCATCCACGAACCACATTATCTCAGATATACCACTGTAATTGTTCAGCAGCGGGAGGAGAACATACTCTTTGTTAGATGTTATATTCCTCTGCAACTCCGCTTCAGCTATGTTTGTCTCGTTCTCCCTTACTATTCCTATTCCCTTTCCTATTTTTTCTTTGTTGAAATAAAATCCGTATACTTTCACGAGGTACGTTCCATTGCCCTTGTCTTTGAACTCCATCCTCACAAAATCGCCGGGATTTATTCTCAGGTACTTTCCGTCCTTTCTCTTCAACTCGTTGTATCCAAGGCTCGACGATAACATTCTTACCCTCTTCAATCCCGCCTTTCTGAAATTATGCGTTACTCCTATGAAATCTATTCCATTCCTGTCCCTCATTTCAAATCTCAATTCTACTGTTCCTCTTTTTCTGTGAATTAATCCGTTTAGATTTATGGCGTTTGTGTGCAGATTGTGCCTTACCTTGATCTCCTTTAATTTTACCCATTCTCCGCTTATATTTTCGTATACCCAGATTGTTGAAAGTGTGGCCGGTGGTCTGAAATTAGTTGATGCATTTGTTGGAGGGTTGTCTATTCCTCTTATCAACAGAAGATTTCTTTTGCTCAGATTAAATTTAACGTCTATGTAACTTCCCTTCTCTCCGACCCAGTAATGTCCGTCGGATTCTTTTATTTCCTCCATCACATTTCTTCCCTGATTATCCTTGGCGTACAATGGCAAAGATACATTCGTGTAGGCATAAACCCTGCCCCAGTAGTCCTCGGCTACTTCATATCCTTCCGGAACATTCACCCTGTAAACCTTTACAGCATCGATGAAATCCACATCGTCTCCGTATTCTCCGATACCAAGTTTGATTGTTCCATTTTCGGAGGTTATATTTCCAATTAAGTACGAATCTTTAGTTTCCAATCTTTTTCTTGTAGCGTTTTCAGCCCATACAAGCACGTTATTTTCATTTCTCCATGTTTGATTTTGCGGGTTGAAGGAATAAAGGAATGGGCATGCTCCCCCGCCTCCACCGCCACTCATTTTTCCATTATTAATTACCTTAATTTTTATTGTCCTTGTTTCACTCCAACCACCATAATAGTCATCGGTGTATGCTGTAACTTTAATAGTGTAGTATTTAGTAGCACCTATTCCACCTGGATAATACTTATGACTGAATGAATATTGTTCCCCAGAAGTATGGCCATATGCATATGAATAAGCTCCGTCTCCCCATTCTACTTTGTAATTCAGAGGTACATTGTTTAAAGTTGTGGCTTCAACTATCAGTGTTGGGGCTGCATAATAGTCATCTGGATCAGAGACCCAAGAAGGTGTGTAGTTCTTCGTGTAAAGAGTAGTTGTAGTTTGGCCATTTACATTCTGTGTATAGGCATTAAAAGCGCTTATTTTCCCATTCTTTATAGTTATTGTTATTGTGGCATATGCACCGTTTTTTGTACCTGTTTGAATACCATCGACCCACATCCCCATTATATTTTGCGCCCCTATGGTCAAAGTATATGTATTCATCTCCGATATTGGAATCTCCCATTGAATACTGGAGCTAGCTGAGTAAACAGCATGGCCGTTAGAGATTGTTTGATATTCCTGACCAAGCCAAAATGAATGTGTATCTGTCCAATCAATCTTATTATTTTCAAAATAAAATGATTCCCAAGCCGTACCAGATCCAGTAGTACCATACATGTTTTCTACTCCTGTAGGAGATAGTTCGTTGTAAAGGAACTTTGCTGTGGAATATGCAAGACCGAGATACGGAACACTACCAATTATTTGATCCATTGCAAATTCTGAGGCATCGCGCATAAACTTATCAACTTTTGATCCATGATATTTATCACCTGTAACATTTACGCCTGCATTATCTGTGTACTCAAAATTTATTTTTAAGTTATTTGGTACATTATTTTGCGTTGCAAATATTTTTATTTTATCTGGGCATTTAATAGTAGTTGACATTTCTGATGGTATGCCCCAGTCATCATAGTATGTAGTGTCAATTTCAGTAGCTTTGGAATAGGCAGCTGCACTTATATTAACAAAAACATATTCCCATCCTGTTCCAACTTTCGTAACTGCATACACATGAGCGGATAGTGCTATCCAATTATCTTCTAGCGAGGAATCAGAGGAGGAATATCCCACTGTACTATTTATATACATATCATAGGTGTGATTTTCACTCTGATACCACACAGTACCATTTGTGGCGCTTGTAAATCCACTTAGCCCAGTTATTACAAATGTGAATAATATAAATGTGGCTAATACCCTTTCTTTCATCCACTCACCTCCCCTATATGGGATGTATCTATAATTACATCAATAGTAGCGGAAATTTTCTCAGATTGGATAATACATATGTTTTCTAATCTCAAAATGTGTGTTTTTAGAGTTTTGTAATCATATATCTTCCAGTCTAAGTCAATATGTTTAATTCCAAAATGCGTGTCATTAGGTGTAAATCTCGTATATGCAGTATAAGGAGCACATGCACCGGGAACATCTCCATGCTGCCATGGAGTTACATTAGAATAAGAATCGGGAGAGTCTAATACTGATGACATTTCAAAATCATATTCTGAATGCGAATTTTCTGGTTCTGTGGCTTGGATTTTACATTCACTTGGCATTAAATTAGATGTCAATGAAGCTTGGGTTGAAATATTTAATACTAAAAACAAAAAACCACCTCCTTCCTCATCACCTCCTACTTTAGCATAGGCATATAACCTTACACTCAGATTAATAATACCCTCTCCGCCATTTATTGTTGTGATAGCATGCACAGTTTTATTAACACGAGGAGATATACTGAGATTTGTTACATTATAAGTTAATTTGGCATATCCTTTCTTTACTTCTATTCTATCATTTTGACCTTGGGCATAGTAGTATGCTCCAGCACCCAGTACCATTGCTATTAATATCAGAATTCCCATACTCACATAAAGCCTCTTCATAATCGGTGATTAAAAAGCACTATATGAACCTTTTTCATTGTAAATTTCTATTTGAATTTATGGCAATAATAGTATTATAAATTGTGAACATAAAAAACCATCTTTACTTACCACAAGCATTTCGGTTGCACCACTGTATGACAACGATTTATGAAAGTAAAATAAAAATAATATTGGATGGGAAATTGGCCACCGTACCATTCAGCCATTCTTCTGCAATCAGTCAGAGGTTATTTTTACATAGGGCGAGGCAAAATTTGGGCGTTCAGCCGTGGAACTTTAGATTATGCGTAATGCGCATAATCTGCCTGTTCTGCGAGTTATTCGGAAATTTTACTACCCCGCAACACATTACAAGGTATATCATATCGGAGAATAAAAACCTTGCCCCGAAATAAGAATATGGGCTAAAGCAAAACACCTTGGAGTTGGGTGTTTTACACCACCCTGTTCTCCGGCTCCTCGCCCGCCAGCACGCGAATCACATCGCTGCACACCATCTCGGCCATCTTCCTGCGAGTTTTTTCGGTTGCGCTCCCGACGTGCGGAGTCAAAACTACATTTTTCAATTCGAAAAGCTCTGGATTTACCTTCGGCTCTCCGTAGAAGACATCGAGGCCTGCGGCGAATAATTTTCCGGATTTAAG
>JALVYB010000019.1 GCA_027038175.1 Caldifarciminota bacterium
ATAGGTGTTTGCACTGACCTTGAGTCCCGCAATAAGCGGTATGCCCATGAATTCGTCGGTTTTATTATCTCTTCTGTCAATTAAAACGTAAATACCTCGCACCTCTGCTCTACCCTCAAGAATTTTTAATACCTTTTTAATGGAACTTCCTGTCGTAAGTACATCGTCTGTTATAAGTATCTTTTTGTTTTCAACCTCAAAACCTCTTCCGATGTAAAAATTCCCATCTACATCCTTTTCAGCATAAACAGACTTTATGGAAAGTAGATACCCGAATGCAAAGGCTATGAATGCTCCACCGAACTGGGGACCAAGTATGATATCAAAATCAAAATTCTTTACTCTGTCCAGGTCTTCTTTTATGTAGTCAATTAAAGCAAAGGGCCTTTCTATAAGTCTGAACTTTTCAAAGTATGTGTCTGAGTGAAGTCCTGATGTGAGTAAAAAATGCCCCTTCTTTATTGCACCAATGTCCTGAAGTAACTTTAGTTTATCCATCTATGATTAGATGAAGTATTGTGCTGGATCTATACCGTATTTCCACGGAGTATCTGATTTCATAATGAACTTTTCTGAGAACGCGAGGTCAAGAACCTGCGGCTTTACGTCATTACCTGAAGCATCTTTTATTATTTGAATAATGGGCTTGTCAAAGTTTTCCTTACTTTTTGATTGCCCTATTACAATCCCCCACTCTCCAGTATTAAGAAATACCAGCGTCCCCATGGGATAAATTCCCACAAGGTTAACAAAGTATTTTACCAGAACCGGGTCAAAGAGTTTGCCTGAGTTTTGAATGAGATGTCTCAGAGCCTCCGATGTTGACATTGGTATGGGGCTATAAACCCTTGGAGTGGTAACAGCATCATAAAAATCCGTAATTCGTATAATTCTACTCAGGAAACTCTGCTTCTCCATTTGAATAAATTCAGGATAACCAGACCTATCATAATTCCTTTGATGCTCAAGGGTAGCCACTATCACTGGCGCAGACTCATCTGTCACACCAAGAAGTTCACAGAGAAGTTCCCCCCCCCTTAGGGGATGCTGCCTTATTATATCCCACTCATCTGGAGTCAGTACACTCGGTTTTGCAACGATTTCTTTGGGAAGAGTGGACATTCCAATATCATGCAGAAGCGCTGCCTGCCCAAGTGCAAGAAGTTCACTTGTCTTGAGTCCAAGTCTCACACCCATTGAAAGAGACAAGATAGCCACATTAACCGAGTGGTTATAAAGATAGTTGTCATAATTTTTAACAACTGTTAAACCAAGGAGAAGTTGTTCTGATGTTTTGAGTGTATCTATCAGGTAATAGACCCCAACACTCAATTTTGTACGCATTTTGCGTACTTCTTTTGACATGGCAATATTCTTTACAAGTCCTATGGTCTCAAAATAAACAGCTTTAACTCTCTGCTTTGGGTCAAGGATCTCACCCTTCTGTATGAGCGGGAGTATATTTATTTTATCAGAAATACCTGAATTTTCAAGTTCTTTTTCTATATGAGATTTCTTAAGTCCATCAGTATTAAGTATGCGTAAAAAATTCAAGAGCTGCGGAGTGTCAAGTTCTTCTTTTATTACAAATCCGCCTATGTCTTTCTTTTTGAACATATCAAGAACAGTCTTCACATAAGCGAAATTCATTGCATGAATACGAAGCCTCTCGCCACCGATATATATATACCAGTTTTTAACGGCAAAGCTGAATTCGCCATCTTCCTGGATGGTATTGTTTATCACATCTGAAAGTCTTACGAGGTTTCCCTTTAAGAGTGGGTGATTAACGTCATACAACTTTGCACTTTTAAGGGTCGAAACAAACAATATTAAAAGGTTGTCAAGTTCATGAACTGGCATTTTCCCCTCTCTTTTTGTTTGCCAAAAGTTCCTGGCAGAGTTTCTTTATTTTGCTATTACCATAGGATACACAGGCAATGAGTAAATCAAATGTATTTGGAGTGTTGAGATTTCCTGCAGTTATCGCAAGTAATTTTTCTGTTTCATAGTATTTCTCATCTCCAAGAATTACTTTGAAAATGCTTCTTTTTCTTGTTATAATCCCCTTAAGTATTTCGTTTATTTCATTGTCGTTGAGAGATATAGCGGTGCTGAATAAAATTTCCTTCTCAACAAAACTCAAGTCATCAATACCTTTCGATGTCAACTTTTGCTTCAGGACCTTTTTGAGTTTTTCAGGGTTATGTTTTTTAAACAATTGATATGCAAGCAGTCTAACATTCTCATCACTGTCATCAAAGAAACCAAGTGCTGCGTTGTGAGCCTCAGGAGACCCGATTTCCACAAGTGCTTCAAGCACCCGCCTGCGAATTTCGCCGTCCGGTGAATCTTTGTATGCTATAACTCTCTGAACAAGAGATTTAAATTTGAGCCTTGAAATAACGGACAAAGTTGCAATTATTACGGGTTTGTTTTTGGGCGTGACTTCGAGTTTGAGATATTGTTCAAAATGTGATGGCTTTAGCCCATTAATACGGGCCATACCGAGGATTATGGCATTCTTTATCTGTCCGTCCTTTATACTCGCCATCTTAGAAATAAGAAGTTTAACCACATCTGGATGCAACATGGATATATATTCTGCAATAAACTGGGGTTTTACATTATTCTCCGGGTTTAAAATGTATTCTATATTTTCTTTTTCGCCAAGCCTTCTGAAAATCTCCTCTAAATAAGATGATTTTGTTAGGTCCGTTGCAAGATAGTTTTTAGCAAAAAGTTGCAGGAGTTTTATTACCTTCAGAGTATCCTGGATATTACCCTTTGACAAAGAAAGATACAGGTATTCTTCTATTCCTTTGATTATTTTCTTATACCATTCAGCATCTTTTTCAAAATTAAGACAATATAAAAGATAAGAAACGGCTTTACTCAGAACATCCTCGCTCCTTTCTTCCTCAAGTTCTTTTGCAACGTAATCTTCCTCATCCTTCGTTATTTCCACAACTTCACGAGCCTGAAGAATTATGGGCATCTCCACAGCCTCTTCCAGTTCTTCGTCCTC
This sequence comes from Caldifarciminota bacterium, assembly GCA_027038175.1. Lineage (GTDB taxonomy): Bacteria > Hydrothermota > Hydrothermia > UBA1063 > CAJXJZ01 > CAJXJZ01. The sequence goes on from JALVYB010000019.1 coordinate 3,029, forward strand.
TTCAACAGGCTCACCAACAGGTTCAACATCCCTATGCTCAAGAACATCCTCCATTGTTTCAGGAACCATTAAATCCTGGTTCTTGATATAATCCTCTGCAAGTTCAAACTGGAAATTCTCAAGATTTTTCTGACCAAGAAGAGCAATGAAGGCATATGGATCCTGCTCTATCATCTCCCTTTTTGAAATAGCTTCAAGGAATTCCTTAAGTTCATCAGAAGTTACACCAGGTGAAATCGTCACACCTCTTAAACCACCTCTATAAAAAATCCAGGCGATGTTGTCCTCTGCTTCTTTTTCATCATAAATAATATTACCTGCCCTGTCAAGCAGTCGCTTCTCATCCACTATAAACGAGATTTCAGGTTTCCATTTAAATAATTCCCGAACTTTTTCCCATAATTCACGTAAAAATATTACTGGAATTTCATGGCCTTCGGGATATATTTTGAAGGCTTTATAAGCCTTTCCAAGACTTTTGGTAAATTCTTTTAATTTGTCAGAATAGACGTTCTCCATGTTAATTCATATTTTAAAGATATTAGAGCATAATGTCAATATCTTTATGAGATTCCTTGAATTTTTTAACAAGCCCCATTATGGGAGCAATATTATTTGATTCTGCTATTTCAACTGCATTGGTCATGTGAGTGACAAGTCCTTCCCTGTCAGCATGTGAGAGCGCTACTTTTCCATACAGGAACTCAGAGAGTGCAAGATCAAAAGGAGACATAAACAAAAATCCAAGGGTAATACCTTCTTCAATATCGCTCTTTCCCTTATCATAGTCTTCTGTTTCAGCAATGACAATTCCCCTTAAAATCATGGAGATTGAGTAAAGTTCCTTGTTTTCAAAATTAAATACCCTGTTAAATAAATCAAATACGTGTTCTCTGGCTTCCTTAAATTTACCGTTCAATACAAAGAAACGAGCCTTTTCCATAAGTACACCAGCGGAGAAAATATCTCGGGGTATATTTTCCATAACGGATACTTCGTCTATAAGTTCCTTCGCTTCTCTATTTTGTCCAAGAACAGAACGTATCAAAATAGCCCTACGATAAAACTCCATCTTCGTCTGAGC
>JALVYB010000020.1 GCA_027038175.1 Caldifarciminota bacterium
ATAACAACCTGCCTGTAGCGAGGAACACCCACTGGGATGAGTTCATAAAGGGAGAGAGTGGAGGCTCAGGAGGAGGCTCGAGTTATGATTACACATTAACCACAACGACATATAACTGGGTAGACACGAGGGATGATTTAGGGATAACAGGAGATGACCAGAGCAAAGAGGTGAGTCTGCCATTCACATTCACGTTTTACGGGCAGGAATACAACAGTGTATATGTATGCAGCAATGGATTTATGAGTTTCACATCAAATTCGACTGCATACAGGCCAGTTAACATACCGAACAGTGGAGTACCGAATGCATTATTAGCGGTATTCTGGAGGGACTTAAATCCGAGTGCAGCTGGTAGAGTAACGTATTATGCGGGTAGAGATAAATTTGTAGTGACGTGGGATGGAGTAAAGAATTACAGCAATGATGACAGACAGACATTCCAGGTAATACTGTATCCGAATGGAGAGATAGTATATCAATACAAAGAGATAACAGATGGAGTAACTACGGTAGTAGGGATAGAGGATGAGAGTGGTAGCAAAGGTAAAGCAGCGAGCATGCCGAGGAGTGGGATAGCGTACAGGTTTGTGCCTACGAGCAAGGGAGTAAAGGGTGGAGTAATGGGTAGAGAGTTTGTTAAGGTGCTGAGGAACGTAGTGAGAGATGGAGTGGTATTAAGGTACAATGTAACGGGTAGTCGTGAACTTGGTGTGAGGATATATGACATACAGGGTAGAGTAGTTAAGAGTGAAAGGGTTATGATTGAAGGCATGGGCAGAGTAATGATTCCTGTGAATAATCTCCCTGCTGGAGTTTATAATCTCGTTGCTACAACAGGTAAGGAAAGGATATTTACAAGGTTCATGGTAGCAAAATAGTGCTTCCCTTTCAAAGACCTTTTAAAGGGGCGACCTTGACGGGTCGCCCCTTTTGCTTTTTAATATAACGCATGAGGCGTTTTTTTGAATACATTTACGATGATATAAACCTTGCACTTGGGACCCTGGAATCCCTCTATTTCATAGCAATTTTCTTTATGGGTTTTATTATTTACTCAAAATTACATTCCATGTTTCTTGCTCTTTTGATTTTATTAGTAGCGTGTTATCTCGGGGCCAGATTCCTTGAAAATACTATTTTTATCCCTGTCGGTTTGTTAGTCGTATTGGTGGTGGGAAGTATTTATTATACACATACCCTCTGGCCCTTTGCTATTATTTATGCTGCTACTATATATGCCTACTGGTATTATTATGGAAAAGACCCTCCTCTTGGTTCTATAAAAGTAGAATATTCTCCTGGAGAAGATCTTGACCCTCTTACAGCCTCTTTCCTGTTAAAGGAAGATATAGATGCTTTTGACATTGTGGCAACGCTCTACAATCTAATCAGGAAAGGTTATATTGATGTGGAGATTCAAAAGCATGATATCTATCTCAAGAGAAAGGTCTCTGACAGACTTCTAACTCCTCCAGAGCAGTTTCTAATGGACAGAATTTTTGTCATGACTGGGGTGGAAATTGCTGCTATGGGCATAAAACTCAAGGAAGACGAATTCCCTGAAGTTGTGAGTTTTGGCCATGTCTTAAAGAAAATACTTGAATGGCTTCCTGCAATGGAAAGAATGGTTCAAAAACATGTTGTTGAATCAGGTTTTTATGATTATTCACCAGTTGAGCAGAGGAAATTCACAAAATACCTTGCATTTGTGCTTTTTGTGGGGTTTCTTATACTTTTAAGCCTATTTTTGCCTTTTTTAATGGCGAGGTATCATGGGGGCAGGATTATATTCAATCTTATTATCCCTGGCCTTATTCCACCGGTTGCTACTTATATTCTTTCCATGTACGTTACAAAGAGGACTGAGAAGGGAATGGAAGCATACAGAAAGGTTCTTGGTCTCAGAGAATTTCTAAAGAGAGTGGAGAAACCACGGCTTGCATGGCTTATAAAACAGAAGAATGTGGATGTGGAGGAATTGTTCGTTTATATGGTTTCCCTGAGGGTAATGGGATTTCTGGAAAAGTTAAAGATTGTTCTTCTGGATTTCGCAGATTTAAACGAGAGAATTAAAATGTACATTCACCTTGATAACTTCATCAAAAAGAACATAAAAGAAGCAATCAGAGAGATGGAAAGGCAAAAGAGAATGGAGCGGGGAGATATTGGCATTTTTGGAAGTGGTTTTCGTGTATAGTTTTTCTTACGCCCCTTTGTTTCCATTATAATTTTTATATGCTTAAATTACTCGTATTTTTTGTTTTTGTAGCCTCCGGGGAATCATATGAGTCACTTCTTCAGGATGGGATAAATTTTGGATACAGGGAAAAGTATACCGAAGCATTTACCCTGTTTGACCTTGCTATAAGCAAAAGACCTGATTATCCGGCTGCCTATCTTTACAAGGCAGCTCTTTTGGACCTGTATATGATAGATTTCACTGATGACAGTAAGGAGGGGGAGTTCTTTTCCCTTTTAAATAAGGCTATTAAGCACTCTGATAAATTAATTAAATCCAGTAACAGAAAGACAAAAGCACTTGGCTATTTTTTTAAAGGTTCTGCTTACATGTACGCTGCCCTTCGTTATGGAAGAAAGAAAAGCTATATAAACGCAGCAAATGCCGGAATGGGGGCATTAAAACTCCTTATGAAGGTGCCTGAATACGATTCAACATTATATGATGTTTATCTCCCGCTTGGTGTGTATTCTTATGCAGTTAACAAGTTGCCAAAGGGGCTTAAGTTTTTAAAGGTATTTCTCCCTGATGCAGTATCAAAGGATGAGAGCATAAAAATGATAGAAATTGCCTCTTTGAAGGGACGTTATGTTAGAACCCTTGCTAAAGATGCCCTTGCGTGGGTACTTGCCTATGACGGACAGAGGGAAAAGTCCATAAAAATAGCAAGGGAACTTGTTGAGGAATATCCCGGAACAAGAGCCTTTAACTGGACCCTTGCTTATGCTCTCAAAAGGGCAGGGAGATGGAGGGAGGCAGAACTCGTTCACAGGGTGATTCTTTATCTTACCCTGCGTGACCAGAGAAATTATCCTTACAATATTGCATTAGCCCTTTATGCTCTATCCATTTGCGAGTATGTGCTCGGGAAAAAGTTTTACGCTATTTTTTATCTTGACCTTGCAAAGGCTTTCCTGAATGATGCAAGAGATATTCCTGAGAAGAAGTATCTTGCAAAGAAAATCTCGCATCTTGAGAAGAGGCTTGAAAGATATAGAAAACTCTATGACGAGAAAAAAAGGCAGGAACTTGTAAGAGAACTGCATGACTATGGTGGCTAAAATCTTTGTTACACGCAGGTTGCCAGGAGAGGCACTGGACTTTTTGAGGTCCAGGTACAGTGTGGAGGTATGGGACAGTCAGGATAAAATTACCAGAAAAGACCTGCTTTCCAGAATAAAAGATATTGATGCCCTTATTTCCCTTCTGTCTGACAAAATCGACAGAGAGGTAATAGACAGTGCTCCCAATCTCAAAATTATAGCCAATTATGCAGTAGGATATGACAATATAAATGTGGAGTATGCAACTTCTAAGGGAATCTATGTTACCAATACGCCAGGTGTACTGACAGATGCAACGAGCGAACTTGCCTGGGCACTGCTTTTTGCTGTAGCAAGGAGAGTGGTTGAGGCTGATATGTTTACAAGAGAAGGAAGATTCAAGGGATGGGAGCCGGAGCTTTTCCTGGGGAAGGAAGTTACAGGCAGTAAAATAGGTGTAATTGGTGCAGGACGAATAGGAAGAAGTTTTATGGAAAAGGGAGCAGGGTTTGACATAAAGTGGTGTTATTATTCAAAAACGAGAAAACCGGATGTGGAGGAGAGGTTCAATGCTCGATATATGGATACTTTGAACATGTTCAAAGAGTGTGATTTTGTTTCTCTGCATGTTCCTTTGACCTCTGAAACCTATCATATGATAGGGAAAGAGCATTTTGACAGGGCAAAAGGGCTTATTCTGATAAATACAGCGAGGGGACCTGTTGTGGATGAAAGGGAGATGATAAAGGCCCTCAGAGATGGAAGATTGCTCGGAGCAGGTCTTGATGTTTATGAGAATGAACCAGAGGTTCCCCATGAACTCAGAACCATGAAAAATGTTGTGCTTTTACCACATATTGGTAGTGCCACTCATAGAACAAGAGAAAAGATGGCGATGATGGTGGCGCAGAATGTGGATGCAGCACTCTCCGGGAAAGTCCCCATGAATCTGGTAAACCCCGAAGTGCTTAAGAAATGAAAGAAATATTACTTGAAAACGTATACTTTGAAAAAAATGGGAGAACCATACTTGAGGACATTAACCTTGAGATAGAAACAGGAGAGTTTGTCTTTCTGGTGGGACCCACTGGTGCAGGCAAGTCTTCTCTTTTGAAACTTCTTTATTTTGAGGAGTATCCAACAAAGGGCAAGCTGCAGATAATGGGGTATAACTACAGAAAAATAAACAAAAAGACGATGCTTATTGTGCGAAAAAATCTCGGAATAGTTTTTCAGGACCTGAGATTACTCAACGACAGAACAGCCTATGACAATGTTGTTCTACCTCTTGAGATAGACAGAACCCATTCCATACACGACAGAGTGCACGATACATTAAGGAAATTGGGAATACTTCACAAGGCATCAAATTATGCACAGAGCCTCTCACAAGGAGAGCGGCAGAAGGTTGCAATTGCCCGTGCTCTTGTGCGAAAACCAAGAATATTCATAGCAGATGAGCCCACAGCCCATATCTACAAAAGTGAAAAGCCCGATATAATAAAGATGTTTATGGAACTCAATTCACAGGGTACAACCTGTATTATAGCGACGCATGACAACAGTATTGTTGATATGGTTCCCTATGCTATAAGGATTCATATAGAGAACGGTAGAGTGGAGTATCTATGAGGATAGGTTTTTTTATAGGTGAAGTAAGAAGGATTTACAGGGAGGCATTTGCATCTTTAGTATTTATTGGCATCACAGCTTTATTTCTCTCTGTTCTTCTTAATATTTTCATCGGTGGGTATATTTATACGAGGAAGGTGGCAAAGAGGAATAGCGGCTATCTTAAAGCGAGGGTCTATCTCCGGGAGGATACTCAGAAAGGTTTGAAGAACCTTTTTGCTAATCTTTTAAAATATTCCCCGTATGTTGATTCTGTGAGATTTGTGGATAAAAAGAGAGCAGAAGAGGAGTTTAAAAGCAACTTTCCGGATTTTTCAGACCTCCTCAGGCTCTTTTCAACCAATCCCCTGCCTGAAAACTATGTCCTTTATTTAAATTATACCCTGTTAAATGAAAAGAAACTTGAGAATTTGAAGGAAGAAATCCAGAAATTCTCTTTTGTGGATGAGGTATATCTTCAGGGTCTCTTTGTATTTAAGTTCTACCTTCTTGAGAAGATATCCTATTTTCTACTTGTGAGTTTTGTTATTGTGTTTTTCTTCATTCTTTCCATGATAACAAGGGGCAGTATAAGGGCGGCAGTGGAGAGGAAGAGAGACCTTATAAAGGTTTACTGGCTTTTAGGTGGTAATACAGAAGACCTCATAGGACCTTTTCAGGTGGCAGGACTTTTATCCGGCGTACTGGGTAGTGCTTTTGCCTCTTTATTGTTGTATCTACCGTTTGTGTTCTTCATGGTACCCCTATGGACGCTGTTTGTGGCACCTTTATTGACCATGTTCGTAATAGTTATAGTGGTGAGAGAAGTTATTGAACTCTCTATAAATTGAAATGAGAATATTCCTTGTTTTACTCCTATTATCTTCCCAGGTATCCAGGTATAGAAGTAATCTAAGAAGACTTAAGAGGGATTTAAATTCAGCAAAGGCAAGATTGCAGCGTATAAGAGAGGAAAAAGCCGGAGTAATGGACGAACTTAAATACCTTGAGGAGAAAGAAAAGGCAATTCTGAAATTTCTGGAGTTTTTGAAAGTAAGCAGCACGAAGATAATGTCAGAGGTTGATACTCTTAATGCTGAGATTAATGAAAGGGAAAAGATACTTGAAAAAGATAGGGAGGACATTAAATCCAGTCTTGTTCTGTTATATAAACTCAGTGGTATAAGTGAGCCGGTCAAATATTATCTCTTTTTACCACGGGAAGAAAAGAGGGCAAGGTACAGGATTTTACTGAACGATTATTTAAAGAGAGTTGTTGTTTTCAGAAAGAATGAATATGAGAGAGTAATACAGGAATACAGGGAACTTGCTGAGATAAAGAAATTGAAGGAGGACCACCTTGCGCTTTTATTGTCAATGAGAGATGAAGAGGACAGAGAAAGGATGGAACTTAAAGAAATAAGAGCGGAAAAAGAGGCGTATCTTAAGGGACTTAAAGAAAAGGAGAAAAGAGAGAGAAGGAGAATTAAAAAACTCCTTGCTTCTATAAAGAAGATGGAGCGGCTTATTAAAAAACTTGAGGCAGAGCGGGCGAAGTTGAGAAAGAAACATGGGGTTGTGGCAAGAAAACCAAGAGGCACATATCCATGGCCTGTTCGTGGCAAAATAATCTCTTATTATGGAACCATATGGCATCCAAAGTACAAAACAAAGGTTAAAAACAACGGGATAGATATTAAGGTGTCATCTAAAGATGCACCGGTTAAATCAATAGAAAATGGCACAGTAATCTTTGCAGAGCCATACCTCGGATATGGTAATACCATAATTATTGACCATGGAGGCTTTTTCTCAGTCTATACCCAGCTTGCCTCTATAAAGGTGAGAAAGGGGCAAGAGGTAACAAAAGGCCAGATAATAGGTAGGGTTGGAGACCCCAATACGGGATATGTTTTGCATTTTGAGATAAGAGTTGGGGGAAGAAGTGTTGACCCCCTGAGGTACTTAAGGAGGAGTTGAAATGGATAAATTACTCTCTTTTATATTTGCCCTTATACTCATAGCCGTCGGTTTTATTCTGGGGCTTCCGGGAGAGTACACTCCACTCGCTCTATTTTCGCTTGCTTCGTTCCTTTTATACAGATACAGAAAAGAGAATAACCTGTTCTGGCTTTCTTTTTATATAACGCTCTTTTATGGAATCTACGTGTTTAAAACCGTGCTTACACCGTTTTTGCTTGCCTTATGGCTTGCCTTTTTAACAGAGCCTGTTGTGGCATATCTTGAAAAGAAGAAAATACCAAGATGGGTATCCTCCCTCTTTATAATCCTGCTTCTCTTTGTTTTTATCCTTGGCTTTATCACACAGGCAGGTGTTCAGGTTATAAAGAGCGCACCTGTTTTTTACAGCAACGTGCAGGCATTGCTCCTCGATTTCTTTAATAAACTCAAGCATATGACGATTTTCGGGCAGGATGCAGCGCTTATAAAGGAAAAGGTGTATCCCATATTAAATAACCTCTTTTTGAACCTTTCGAGGAACCTTGTTAATATTTCTTACAGCGCACTCTCTTTTGCAGGGTCTCTCCTCTTTCTTCTGCTTACTTTTATAATAACCTTTTACGTGCTCGTTGATTACGATAAGGTCTCTCAACTTGCAGACTCCTTTTTGAATTTTGGTGGCTTTTCTGATGAAGAACTGGATTTTATTGGTGGGAGGTTAAGAAGATACTTGCGGGGACAGTTAATTGAGGCTACCATAATAGGCATACTCACAGCCATAGGCCTTGGTATATTGGGCATTGACTTTTACATATTCCTTGGTATTTTAGCAGGCGTGATGAATCTTATTCCCACTCTCGGTTTCTGGCTTTCTTACATACCTGCACTGTTTGTTGGATTTGGTTCAGGGAACTGGCTCAGTGGTGCTTTAAAAGTAACTCTTGTTTTCATGACCATTCAGGCAATGGAAACAGCCATCATATCTCCGAGGGTACTTGGCGGGAGTGTAGGAATTCATCCAATGATTATACTCCTTGGTCTTCTTGTATTTGGAAAGCTCTTCGGAACGGCGGGTGTAATAATTACAGTGCCTACAATAGCAATTGTGCAGGGGATATTAAAATACAGGAAGAAAAAAGATTAAGGATTCTGTTTTTTGCGGAGTTTCCTGAGTAGGTAGAGATACAGTCTCACGAAAACACAGCTTTTACTCCACCTGACTCTGAAATCCTGTGCCTCTTCCAGCACCACACCTGTTCTTACATGTATAGATTCAGATTTTTTCATACCAAGAATCTGTGACGGATATACACTTCTGTGCCCTGTCATCAAGAAACTTATTACATTGGCTATTGCTGCAAGTGGAGCGATGGATGGTCCAAAGATTTCAATAGCCATAACAGTTGATGCAATGGGTGTGTTAGTTGCTCCAGATAAAAGAGCCATCATACCGATTGCAGCACCGATGGCAGGTGGTATTTTTAATATGCTTGAGAAAATATTGCCAAAGGTGGCTCCCACATAGAAAATTGGGGTTACTATCCCCCCACTTCCTCCAAATGAAAGGGTAATACTCGTGAAGATAATTTTAAAAAGAGGAGAGAAAAGGGGAACCCCCTCTCCAGCGAGAGACGTGTAAATATCGTTCATTCCAAGTGAAAGGTATCTTTTACCGAATATAAGTGTTAAAGCAATGAGCGCAAATCCACCTATTAAGGCTTTCTGTAATCTTCCAGTTCTGATTTTGGCATATAAAAACTCTGTGAGTTTCAGAGTTTCAATGAAAATTGACGCCACTATACCAGCCAGAATACCCATTGTAAGCACCTTTAAGAACATGAGCATGGAAAATCCATGCACAAGCGTTATGGGATTGTAAATATGGTCTATGCCAATCCACAGGGCTGTTTTATATGCAATAAGGCCTGAAATAAATGATGGTAGTAAAACGTCGTAAACCATGTTACCGATAAAGAGAACCTCAACACCGAAAATAGCACCGGCAATGGGAGCGCCAAATACAGCAGCGAATCCACCGCTTATACCACATATTACCAGTTTTCTTCTATCCTCAGGAGAGAATTTCATAAGGTCTGCAAGTGAAGATGCCACGCCTGCCCCTATTTGAGCACTCGGTCCTTCCTTTCCCACAGACCCTCCGCTCATAATGGTGATAACCGTTGCAATGAGTTTCACAGGCACAACCTCTGGCTTGATTTTACCGTTTTTCTTGTGAATTGCCTCTATAACCTTTTCTGTACCATGTCCTTCTGCATCTTTTGCAAATTTAGAAATCATCCAGGTGCTGAGAAGAAGGCCCAAAGGTAAGAGTAAAAAGTAATAATCCGTGTGTTCCTGGACCTTAACGGCAAAATCAAGTGTTTTTATGAACACAGAGGCAGAAATCCCAACAAGAAGTCCTGTAACGGTTGACAGAATCACCCATCTTACAATACTGATAAAAAGCAGGGTATGTTCAAGCAGCCACTTTTTAAATCTGTTTGGGTTAGAAAAGGCCATCCTTTTTTGTTATACCAAGGTGCTCGTAAGCGAGGGGAGTTGCAATTCTTCCCCTTGGTGTTCTTTTGATAAACCCCTCTCTTATTAAGAAAGGTTCATATATCTCCTCTATTGTCCCTGTTTCCTCTCCAACAGCCACTGAAAGGGTTTTAAGCCCCACAGGTCCGCCGCCAAATTTCTCAATAATAACTCTCAGTATTCTCTTATCCATCTCATCCAGTCCCCTTGAATCCACATCAAGATTACCAAATGCATAAAGTGCTATCTCTCTTGTTACCACTCCATTTCCCTTAATTTCTGCGTAATCTCTTACCCTTCTTAAAAGCCTGTTTGCGATTCTTGGAGTTCCCCTTGACCTCTTTGCAATTTCCAGAGCACCATCCTCATCCACCTCAACACCAAGCAGTCTGGCTGAGCGTTTTATGATAAGAACAACGTCTTCCACAGGATAGTAATCCAGCCTGAACTGTATTCCAAAACGTGCCCTCATAGGGGAGGTTAAGAGCCCTGCCCTTGTGGTTGCACCTATCAGTGTAAATGGCAAAAGATTTATTTTAACGCTTTCTGCCCTGGGACCCCTGTCTATGAGAATATCTATTCTGAAATCCTCCATTGCACCGTATAGATATTCCTCAACGACGCGTGGGAGACGGTGAATTTCATCTATAAACAGCACGTCCCTTTCTGATAGGGATGTAAGAATTCCTGCAAGGTCCACAGGACGTTCTATAACCGGTCCACTTGTTACCTTTATGTTCACCCCAAGTTCGTTGGCAATAATGTGGGCAAGGGTTGTTTTACCGAGACCGGGGGGACCGTAAAACAGTATATGGTCAAGGGCTTCACTTCTTTTAAGTGATGCTCTTATAAAAACATCCAGATTCTCTTTTATCTTTCTCTGTCCTATAAAGTCATCAAGCCGTCTTGGCCTTAGCGCCCTGTCTATTTCAAGATCTTCTGATTTTGGATTTGGATTTGTAAGGTCTCTTATCATTTATGCTTCACTATCTCCTTAATTGCGTCCTCTATTGAGGCAATTGTTCCATGTTTTTCAATGTACTTTTTAACGTATCCCTCTGCCTCATCTTCCTTTAATCCCAGGGCAACAAGTGCTCCCTTAAGTGTTTCAGCACCTTGTACCTTGTGAAGTTTATCCTCTTTTAAGGTTTTTGGCAGTGCTCCTTTGAGTTCAAAGATAAGCCTCTCTGCCCGTTTTTTCCCGACGCCCTTTATTGATGAGAGCGTTTTGACATCTTCCTTTTCAACCATTTCAAGTACCTCAGAAGGAGAAAGAGCGGCAAGAATCCGAAGAGCCATCTTCTCGCCAACGCCCTGAAGTTTTATCATACGTAAAAACAGGTCTCTTGCTTCTTCCTCTGTAAATCCGTAAAAGGTAAGTTGCTCGTTTTTAATGGAGAGGTACGTATACAGAGATGCCCTTGTACCGGGTTTTAGTCCCGGAGCCGAAGGCGTAATAATCTCGTAAAAAATATCACCTGTTTTAAGAATAACCCTCAGGTTGTCTATTTTATGAACTGTCCCGTCAATTCTGTAAATCATGACAGACTCTTAAAACCAGCCAGAGCGCAGGCAAGGGCATCTGTGGCGTTCTCATCGAGAATACTATCCTCTGGAATATTTAAAAGCCTTCTTATCATGAAGGCCACCTGCTGTTTTTTCGCCTGTCCGTTGCCCGTTATACTCCCCTTTATTCTTGTTGGAGAAAGTTCACGGGTTTCAATCTTTGCCTCAGCGAGGAGGAGCAAAACAACGCCCCTTACCGCTCCAAGTTGAATTGCTGTTTTCACGTTTTTATGGTAAATGGTGGACTCGAGAAAAGCCATATCAGGTTTGTATTCGTTTAGAATATTCCTGAATTGAGTCGCAAGGTTAGAAAGCCGCATCTGAAAGTCAGATGTTTTCAGGTTTATGGTAAGGGCAGCTACAAAATCCCGATTTTCAATAATACCTATACCTAATTTCCTCGTACCAGGGTCTATCCCTATAATCCGCATTAAGAAGCCAGTTTCTCAATAATCTCATCAGGTATATCGTAATTACCATGAACCTTCTGGACGTCGTCATTTTCCTCAAGTGCATCAATGAGTTTAAGGAGTTTCTCAGCGTCTTTTTCTGAGACCTTAACAGTGTTTTTCGGTATCATGAGGACATCTGCAAATTTTATGGGAATATTCTGCTCTTCAATGGCTATTTTCACCTTCATAAAATCATGAGGTGTTGTGATAACCTCGTAATAATCTTCCTCTGTTTTCATATCCTGGGCGCCAGCATCAAGGGCAATTTCTAAAAGCGTATCCTCATCAACTTTATCCTTATCAATCTGTATCACGCCTTTTTGTTCAAATTGCCATGCAACACTTCCCGGATTTCCGAGATTCCCGCCGTATTTGGAGAATATATGCCTTATCTCCCCTGTTGTTCTATTTTTATTGTCAGTTACTGCTTCAATTAAAAGAGCAACACCGCCGGGACCATATCCTTCAAAAGTCACCTCAATGTAATTTACACCCTCAAGTTCACCGGTACCCTTTTTAATTGCCTTTTCTATGTTATCTTTTGGCATATTGTGCTCTTTTGCCTTTTCAATGGCGAGCCTGAGACGTGGATTTAAATCAGGGTCTCCGCCCCCAAGCCTTGCTGCTATGGTAATTTCTCTTATCAGTTTGGTAAAAATCTGGCCCCTTTTGGCGTCATTCTTTGCCTTCTGGTGCTTAATTTGTGCCCATTTGGAATGTCCAGCCATAAATCCTCAACCTCCCTATTTTAACTTTTTATTATACCATAGTTTAAACCAATAGTTTTGAATTTTCAAAGACATAGGGTTTTATCCCTGATTGTTTTTGTTAAGAGACTTTTCGATAATATCAATATCCTCTTCACTGAGTCCATAGAGTTTATAAACCAGTTGGTCAATAAGTTTATCGGTCTTTTCCATCTCTTTAGAATATTTCTGGATGAGATTAATAAACATTTTTACTCCAGTTGCCTACATTATTCTGGCACATACACTCTTACCGCCTTTTCCCTTACCCTTACATGCAATGGTAAAAGGCCGCCTTTTTCGGAGTCTATGTGATAGTATACGCCGCTTCCTTCAAGGTGAATATCCTTTGCCCTGTAAATTGAAACATCCTCGAGGTAAAGATGTCTGTTGATTATTACGCTGAAAAAGTACCTTGTGTCCCTTAAAATTCCGCTATTACGGAATATCACCACATCAAGAAAACCGTCATCAACACTTGCGACAGGCGATATTTTGAACTTTCCCCCGTAGGAGGCGGTGTTTGCTATTATAACCTCATAACCTGTTCCAAGGTCTCTGCCATCTGCCCTGACTCTGATGGGCTTCGGAGTATAGGTTCTATAACTTCTTAAACCCTCTATTATGTGTGAGGGTGCACCGTATTTCTTCTTGAATTCATGTGACAGGTTGTGTATTACATACCCGTCAAGTCCTGCGCCAGCCATCATGGTGAACAGTCTTCCGTTTGCCTCGCCAAGGTCAACCTTTCTTGTGTTTCCGTTGAGTATTACTCTTATTGCTTTTAGCGGATTCATTGGAATGCCAAGTTCAAGGGCGAAAACATTGGTTATGCCAAGGGGCAATATTCCAAGGGGTATATCATGACCTATAAGTCCGTTTACGACTTCATTAAGTGTCCCATCTCCTCCTGCTGAGATTACAAGGTCATAGCCTTTGTTTATATTCTCTCTGACTATCTGGGTGGCGTGTCCTGAATATTCTGTCTCCCTTATATGAACCTGGCCAAATCTATGGAGTTCCCATAGAGCCTGTATGCCATCCCGTGTTTTGAGTCTCTGAAAATTGTAAGACTCCCTGTTTAATACAAAAAGTATTTTAGGTTTCTGCATATACCCTCGTTTTACTTGAGAAGAAGGAGTTTTTTCAGTGTCTTATCTCCTTGTTTCAAGAAATATATGCCCGCTTTTTCTGGTAGTTCAATCATAAGACCATTTCCTTTTACTATCTGTTTTACTTTAACCTTTTGCCCGTTTACGTTGTAAACTGCAAACTGCATGGGGTTATAGTTTACAGGTAAAGGCAGGATTATGGTATTGTTCTTTAAAATAGCGCTTTTTCTTGAATAAACGGTTGAGCGATTTAGTGCGCCGTTTTGATTTTTTGTGATGTCTCTTAAATCAAGTCGAATGAACTTGTTCCCATCTTTTATATCGTCTTCGGGATTGGAAAGTCTTGGAAGAGCCCAACCAATGTTAAATCCATCAAAACCGAGGGATAGAATGTAGAGGTTTCTGGGGAATGGATTGGGTTTTATAACACCTTCAAGGAGCCCGTTGGCATATATACACTTAAATGTTGAATCATTTATAACTGTGCCATCGGAGTTTTTCCAGAAGGCGCCTCCTCTGTCTCCTACAAGGTAATAATCGTAAGAGGCCATTTCATATCTGCCCCACGGGGAGGTTATAATATTGGATGGGTCTGTGGACACAAAAATGTACTCTCTTGTGTTGTTTTCATTTATATTGCCGGTAAGTGCAAAGTAAATCTGAAGACCATCAGGGTCAAAGATATAGTAGAGTTTTCTGCCGTCCTGCTCTGTAAGAAGCTTTGCACCGTCATCAAGGTTGCCATCCATTATAAAGTTTCTCATGTTAACCGTGTAGGAGTAATTGTTGCCGTAATTGTTATCCCATGATTCGTTGTTCAAAGAGTCTACTGCGTGGATTACATACTCTACACAGCTGCCACCGGGATAAGCCGGTATATAGCCACCAAAGAGGTCATAGTCTGGCTGGCCGTTACCGTTAAAGTCATACTCTCTTCCATTATCCCTGTGCATGATAACATCAGGATAACTCCAGTTCCCATTAACTCCATAGTGTATGGACGCTGATTTTACTCCTGACATATCGGTTATATACCTTGTTACAAGTACAGAGTCTCTTGAATGAACCACGTCTGATGGTGATTGCCAGCCTCCGTAAATAATGGGTCCGTCTTTGTCTCCCGGTCCGGGTTCGTCTATTTCTACAGGTCCCCTTCCTGCAAAGAAGTAAATTGTATAATCTCCACCTCTGCCACCAAGTTCTATTTTTTCAGCAAAGGATGACATCTTTCCCTTGTTGTGATATGTAAGACCCTGTCCTGAGCCCCATACAAAGCAGCCCTTTGCATGTGATGTGTTGTTCTCATAGCCTGCATACTGCCATCCATTGGGGGTCATACCGTTTATGAAGGAAAGGTTATATCCGTGAATGAGCATATCCCATGCATCAGGTGAAACACCCGCTTTGGTCCAGTTGTCCCATCTTGAGTGGTAATTAACTTTAAAATACGGCTTCCCTTTAATAAGAATGACATCTTTCTGAAGGTCGTTTTCTGTGCCTCCTCCAGCATTGTATGCCTCATTGATATGCAAGATGGCTGTATCTCCATGTGTTTCATAGGTTATGTTGCACCAGGAGTTTTCTGCCTGTGATTCTTCAAAGAGCCCGGGATGTCCGCCATCGTCAAAATCTCCTTCTCCACCATAGTTTGTAAATAGATTTCCAACTATTACATCACCATCCTTGTTAAATACCCACAGGGCTCTTCCGCCCCTTCTATCAAAAATGGCGAAAACCTGGTCATTGAAAATGGCATATTCTTCTATGCCATCACCATCATAATCACCTACCTCAATCTGTGGGGTGTTTATGCTTCCAAGGTCTCTTAACCATTTTGCCCCTCTTGCAAACCCGCCTGCATATCTTGTATGGTTCCAGAGGTTTTTACCCCATCCTTCTAATTGTCCGCCCGGTCCTGTATGCCATGCAGTCTCGTAGGTCATTGCCATAAGAGTTACCCATCCCATTTTGGCAAGACGATTGTCAGGTGCCATCATAAGTTCTCCCTTTGCCCATTTCCAGAGGTCTTCGTAATCACCCCTTATTCCGTTGTTGTTTCTGTCATATCCATTGCCACAGTCGTAAGCCTGGGTATTTTTAAAGTCGTTGTACCAGTTGTCATAATTGCCACCTGTCCATTCGTGTAGTTCCTGATATGTGGCGTAGTGAATTGTTATCGTAGGTGGGTCATTATTGGGGTCTGAATCGTATATTTTGTCCACTCCCCACCATTTTGCAACCTCACAGATATGAACCGGTTGTATCCAGCTCTGGGATTTCATCCAAGCTATGTTATGGTCATAGGAAGAAGAGGGTGCACCCGGGTGTCCAAAGTCCCAGCCTGCAACGCCTGCTGCCTTTTCCCAGTCATCTGCGTATAATACCACCTGCTCTTGGTCAGGTGAGTTGTGGAGGTTCCAGAGAAGTTGATGAAGCGGATTGTCGTTATTGGACACATCCTGCCAGACGAGATTGTCTCTCGCTGTTTTAGAAATGAATATTATTAAAACCCTGTTGCCTTCATTATCAAACATCTGATGAATTTTAAAGGGGTTATCGCAGCGTGTGCCATCATGATAATAACTGTGATACCATCCCACAACATGGTCGTCAAGGACTATAACAGGTGGCATATAAACCCACTGCCCGTTTGAGGCGTGTCCCCATTTACCGTATTTATCATTCAAAATCTTTATAAGTGAATAAGGCATTCCCGTCTGGTCCTTGAAAACCCTCTCTGGTATCCATATTACATTTGGGTAATCGGGCCATCCTACCTCTTTTATAAGGTTTCTATAAACGTCCTGAACATACCATAGGGAAAATTCGTTCATCTCTCTGTCCACGTAAGGCATTATGTGTTCTGCATAGGTCCCACCTACTATGTAGACTATATCGTCATTTCTCATTCTATCAAGGAGGCCTCTGTCATTTCTCATCCATGCGAAGGACTGTGCCAGTACTCCTGACATGTGCAGGTCAACGGGAAAATGGTAGTATTCGTGTGTGTCAAGAATTCTGTGAAATGAGTTCCCGTTGTATCCGTAATCTCCGGGTCTCATGGCATAGGAGCCGTTGTCAGCAATGGACTGATTGGCGTGGTGTAGTATTGCTATTTTTGCAGTCCCTGAAATTAAAGCGAGTAAAAGGATTAGTTGCTGCATTTTTACCCCCTTTTATTACTCTTATTTTAAAGGAAAATCAGAGCGCAATCAAATGCACGCTATTCCTCAAAAATAATTGCACCGAAGGGTGCGATGTTTCCTCAAAATAAAGGCAATAAGAATTCAGGTAAGATAAGAATTGCAAAAATAATAAGAGGGAGCTCCCAGGATGGTGTATCCTTTT
>JALVYB010000021.1 GCA_027038175.1 Caldifarciminota bacterium
TGAAAGACAATACAAAGTTTGCAAGAACAATTTTAGGAGTGGACAAAAATCCACTTTCGGATTATCTCTGATACCTGTATTTAATCTGTTATACGGGGCTAAAGGAGGTTCTAACGCTGTTAATGAGAGTGGTGTAATTTTGTTGTAGTTTTCGTATTTGAATTAAAGTTTTGTTGGCAACCTTCATGCCGACTTTTAATAAAATGTTAGTATGGAATAACATGAATGGGAGAAGATTTGCTCAGAGTATTTAGTGAGGAGGGAATATGTCAATGGGAATTTTTCTGATAATAGTTGGTCTTGTGTTTATTTTGTGCGGACTGTGGTCGTTGCATGCTGGTAAGACCATTGGACTTTACGGTGCCGTAGAAAAAAGAAACAGTCCCTTTTACTGGATTATAGTATTTATTTATCTACTTCTGGGGCTTGCCAATCTGGGCATCGGCATTATATCATTGTTTTTTCGAGAATAACTCCAGCGTAATTGATTTTTGACGGTACACATACCCTGTGACTTAGACAACATATTTTTAAAAAACATTTTGCTTGACTTTCATAAAAACATACTTTATAATTTAAAAATGAGGCTAAAAATTGCCTTTGAATGGGATGAGCAGGTTTTCATTCCATTTTCTTACAATCATTTCGTCCAATCATTCATTTACACCAATCTTGATAGAAGCATAGCAGAACCGCTTCATAACACAGGCATTCCCCTTGGAAAAAGAAGATTCAAGTTTTTTACTTTTTCCCGTTTATTTTCTCCTTCCATAAAAAGGAACGGAAAAGGCTGGCTTTTTAAGCCTCCATTAAGTTTATACCTTTCTGCAAGGGATATACATCTTCTCGAAAGTTTTGCCATTCACCTTGTGAAGACCGAAAAGGTGAGAATTGGGAGGAGTGAGGTTAGAGTTAAATCAATTGAGGTAATTAAACCTCCTGATTACAGGGAAGAAATGATAATAAAGACCCTTTCTCCAATAACTGTTTATTCTACATTGCTCACCGCAGATGGGAAAAAGAAGACGTATTACT
Source organism: Caldifarciminota bacterium (assembly GCA_027038175.1). GTDB lineage: Bacteria > Hydrothermota > Hydrothermia > UBA1063 > CAJXJZ01 > CAJXJZ01. The sequence continues at coordinate 1,036 of JALVYB010000021.1, forward strand.
ATACTCCATTTGAGAAAGAGTTTGAATCCCTGCTTCGTGATAATTTAAGGCGAAAGTTTAAAGCAATTTATGGTGTAGAGCCACAGGAGGAAGATGACATTTTTGAGATAGAGCCATATAGGGTAAACAAAAACAGCGAGGTGATAGTCAAATTCAAAGGTTTTGTAATAAAAGGCTGGATGGGGCTTTATAAGGTAAAAATAAGCAAGCCATATTTTGAAATAGCCTATGACGCCGGCCTTGGCCCCAAAAACAGCCAGGGATTTGGGATGATTGAGGTTGTGAGAAAAAGGAGGTAAAATGCCAAAGGCGGTGTTTAAAGTTAAAGTTTTAACCCCGATGTTTATGGGTGGGGCAAACCTATATGATGAACCTGAACTTCGTGCTGCCTCCATAAGAGGAGCCATGAGGTTCTGGTTTCGTGCAATGGCAGGTGCAATTACAAACGACTCCAAAGAAGTTTATCGCCTTGAATCTGAAGTGTTCGGAGATACGGAGAAGAAAAGTAAAGTGGTGGTGAGAATTCTTAAACAGCCTACAATAGAGAATTTCGGTAAGAGCCTACAAATGGATTCAGTTAAATATATCGGATATGGTCTTTATGGCACGGGGAATCGGCCTAACAGGAAATATTTAAATGGTGAAGGGAAAATTGAGATTGATTTCCCTGATAAATACAAACGATATATTGGTTATGTTCTTTGGTTTATTCAATACGTAGGTGGATTAGGCGCAAGGTCGAGAAAAGGATTTGGAAGTGTGAGAATAGAAACCGATGAACCTGAAATAAAAAACATCTTATCTCTTTCCGTTGATGAAGTTCTGAGAAAAGAAAAAATAGCCATACGCCTTACAAAATTATGGGATAAAGCCATTGTCAAAGAGGTCACATCTGATTTTCCTTCACTTAGCCCCGGATTATTCGAATATGAATTGGTGGAGACACAGTTAAAATATGTAGATGCGGTTTTAAAATGGATAAACAAGAACTATAACACTCTGAGGAAAAAGAATCTTAAAAAGTATGAAAGGAAATTCCTCGGCTTTGGAGGAAAGAATAGAAGGGGTTCGCCTTTGTTCATACGACCTATAATAGAGTCAGAGGATGGTAGTTATTCCTTGGTATTGTTCCTATTTAAGTCGAAATTCTACCCTGAGTGGAAAGAGCTGGATTATACAAGGCTTTGGAATAGGATTGTGAATTCTTTTAAAGAAGATAGGAGGTATTCTGATGTCTCATAGTGACCTCTGGCTTCGCAAAATAGCGGCATTTTTGCATGACCCGCCTTATAAAGTGTGGTATTTCGGACAACAATATAAAGGGAAAGATTGGAGACGTGATAAAGATGTAATTGAAACTTTTGAAAGGTATATAGATTCTACCTATCCTTTTAAGGATCCACGAAATCCGAACAAGATCAAGCTGAGGGTATTTCATCATGTGGCTGCTTCTGCTGGTAAAAACCATTATTTTGGGATAAAAGGTTCTAATATAGTCTTTAGTTCAGGCGGGTATACATTTATTCATTCTTTATCCGGGGATACTGTTGGCTTGAATGAACTTTGGGATATGGCTCCAACCTTAATATTTGATCCTAAATTGGAAGTGGAAAATTTCTTAAATAGGTTAAAAGGGAATGCTAAAGAAAAATTTCTTGCATTGTGTAGACTTTTACCGCGTGAGATTACTGTTTGGGTCAATTTGTTGCCAATTGATACGGTCTTGGCTGATAATTTCACAAGAGACCTTGATGTAATTCAGAGCGCCCTGATCACCACATGGGATGATTCAATATCGCTTGACAAGAAGGAAGCCATAAAGCCTTCCTTCCTCATCTTTGAATTTGGGCCTGTGCAGAAGTTTATTGCTAATGCCCGCAAAACAAGAGATCTATGGTTTTCCTCCTGGCTGATTTCTTATCTCGCATGGCAGGCTATGAAACCAATTGCCGAGGAATTGGGACCAGATAATATTGTGTATCCCGACCTCTACAAACAGCCGCTTGTTGATGATTGGCTGATTGGGCAAGGAATTGACATCGATAACGAAATTAATCTGCGTATGCCCACACTGCCTAACACTTTCCTTGCTATCGTGAAGGAAGGAGATGAGAAAAAGTTTGCGGATACGGCAAAACGTGCACTTAGCGGAGCTTGGGAAGACCTTGTAAAAAGCATCACGAATGTGGAGACAAAAAAGAAAAACGATGATGGTAGGCATCTGAAGTTGAAAGAAGTCTGGGGCGATGAGGTTGTGGATAAATTTTTATCCAGGGCAAGGGAATTCCCATTAGATGTTTACTGGCTTGGCCTCGAATGGGGAAATGATCCTGAAAAAGTAATAACAGATTATCAAAAGTTTTTGCGTCCTGGCAGGTGTTGGCATTTTGGAAGAGTATGGTCTCAAATCAAAAAGAATGTGAAAAATCCAAACGTTGGTGATACTTACGAGTTACTCGTCCAAATGACACAAACTGGCCTCAAAGCACTAAAATACCGAGGGAAACCGCGTGTTGTTGAAGAACCAGGTTATAAATGCACGCTTTGTGGCGAAAGGACTGCTCTCACGAACGGCGATCCTAACGACATCAACGGTATTAAAAATTTCTGGAAACAGATGGCTGAAGCATTCCCTGGTCACATCAAGGAAAACGAACGCTTATGTGCTGTATGCCTTGTCAAAAGACTTGCACCAAAAGCAATTTACCAAAGCGTCAAGAAAAGCGCTGAGAAGGATGAAAAATCCCCGTTTTTTGATAGCTTAGTCAAAAAATTTGATTACCATTATCCCTCAACAGGCTCGATCGCGATAGCACCATTTATAAGAGAGCTACTCAAGTTAAAAAATAATGACGAAATTAAAGAGACAATAGAAAATCTGAATAATATTCTGAAGAAGCTACCAAATAATTTCAGAAGTGCGTATTTCACTGAAGGGCGAACTGTCCCAATACTTGGTAGGATTATTGCCGAACGCAAAGATGAAGGTGACTTAGAACCAGAATGGTTCTATGAAGAGTCATTCCAGCGATTTTACGATGAGCTTGAGGCTTCTGAAAGAGAATCAAAAGATATCGAGAACAAAATCAAATGGGCAAAGCAAGTTGAACAAGCTGTTAAAGAAATTATACAGGCTGCTAAAGAAAAGCTTGGAGACGAATATCATTTGTCCAAATACTACGCTGCTGTATACTTAGATGGAGATAATCTTGGGAAGTGGCTCAGTGGAGAATTGGCCCCAAAAATTGAGGACGTTTTTCATCCGGATTTTGTTAAAGCCGTGTCAAGTAATCCCGATTTTCAGAAAATAAAGGATTTAAAAAGGCCTGTTACTCCGGCTATCCACCATGCTATCTCCAGTGCCCTTAGAGATTTTGCACTTGAAGTCGTGCCCTATGTTGTTGAGCACAATCTTGGAGTGGTTATCTATTCTGGTGGAGATGACACACTGTTTCTAATGCCACTTGAGAATCTTCTGGATACAATTATTGCGCTTCGTAAACTATATTCAGGTGAAAAATACATTTACGAAACTGATTCCAGAGAATTTGAGAGCGATAAAGGATTTATCAAGATTTATGAAGATGATAAACTCAAAGAGATTATCCGCGTCATGGGCACAAAAGCAACATTGTCTGCTGGCATTGCAATTGCCCATTATCTTGACCCATTGGATATTACTCTCTCTAAAGCCTACGGTGCTCTTGAGAATGCAAAGAATAAAGATGAGAGAAAAGACAAGGCAGGCTTCAAATTAATACTCCACTCTGGGAGTGAAAAGGATGTGGTAGTACCATGGGGTTTTGTGGAGGCTATGAAAGAATTTAAGCAAGCTGTTGAAAATGGCTTATCTTCCAGGTTCCTGCGAACTTTGTATGATGAAGTGCAGGTGTATGAATCGCTCGTAGATGCTTTTGATGCCGAATTCCTGAAATTTGGTAGGAGGGGACAGTCTGACAGCGATGAAGCGGAATTTTTGCTTTGCAATCTTATTGATGCCCGTAAACAGAATGATTTAACACCAAAGGAGTTCCTTGAGGCGCTTTTAATAACTGATTTTCTCGTAAGAGAGGAGGGATCAAAATGAGAGTATTTTATAAGGTTACTCCTCATTCAGTTTTATTTTTCAGAGACCCAAGACCATTTACATCTGGTGAGCAATCTCTTGCGCGGCTGCAATTTCCACCAAGATTAACCCCGTTCCTTGGTGCATTACGAACGAGATATCTGGAAGATAGAGCAAGAGATGATAAGAAAAGGGTCAAAGAAATTTTTAGCACCTATGAGAAGCAACTAAAGTCTATTTCAATCTTCTGGTTCTCACTTTTTAAACAAGGGATGCCCATTTTGCCCGCTCCTTTTGATGCTCTCGCTGAGTGGAAGCAACTTCCTGATGATAGATTTATAACCGAAAAGGAAAAGGATGTCCCGGTATTGCAAAGGAATAAGAATGGAAAAAGTAAGGATCTGGTGTATATTTCAGTTGAAAAACTTGGAGGATATCTTAAAGGGGAAAAAATATCGTACGATGATTTCATTTTCTCTGACAAACTCTGGAAGTTTGAAAACCGTGTGGGAATAATGCTATCACCAGACAAGAAAACAGCTGAGAGAAGTAGATTTTACAGGATTACTGTGGCAAGACTTAAACCCGGTGTTGGTTTTCTTGTAGGAGTGGAGATGGATGATAATGTATCCTTGCCGGATTCCTTTACAACCCGCCTCGGCGGTGAAGGCCATATCGCTGTCTGGGATAAGGTCGGTAATGACGAGTTTAAAGTAAAGGAATCTAACACTAATCTACGATTTAATAAAGCTATCGCAATTGTGCATATACCCATTAAGTTCTTGGACGGAGATACTAATATAGATGCTGAGATTGCGATCAGGAATTGGTGCATAGGCAAGTTGGATAACATAGGGGGATGGGATTATAAAAATAATCATCCAAAACCACTTTTGAAAACATTGAAACCAGGTTCAGTTCTCTTCCCGCAATTTGGGGAGTCTTTTCAATGCGACATATATGAAATCAATTTTAATGGGGCAAGAATCAGAGTTGTCAAGGATATTTTTGCTTTTCATAAAAACAATCATGATGGGAAATTTTATCTTGGTAAAATTTCGCCTGAGTTGGGCGATCCAAATACATTATTAATAGTAAAAGACTGAGGAGGTGTAAAATGGCAAAAGGACTTTTGTTTATAAGAACGTTGACCCCGACCCATCCGGGAGCAGGCACATCTACTGGTGCCATTGATTTGATGCTACAACGTGAGGTAATAACAAATTTTCCATTTATTCAGGGCTCGAGTGTAAAAGGAGCAATAAGGAACCATCTTAAAGATGAGAAGAAAGAGATTCTCGACAAGGTTTTTGGTCCTCGTGATACACAAGGGTCAGATCTAAGTAAAGGAGCACTAACAATCACCGATGCGAGTTTGCTTTTTTATCCTGTTCGCTCTCTGAAGGGACTGTATGCTTATATCACATGTCCGGAAATATTAAGAAGATTAACAATGCCACATATAGGGATATTGAAAGAGGAACAAGTGCCTGAGGTTAAAGATAAGTCAAAAGCTAAAGCGCTCTCCCAAACGAAAGGGACCTATGAGATAAACGGAAGGGTGTATTTTGAGGACTTGAATTTCTCGGTTGATGAGCTTGGAAATAATGAACTTGATTGGTTGGATAGTCTCGGGTTTAAGAAACTCAAAGATCGCCTCTTCATCGTCCCCGACGATGTTTTTCAGTATTTCGTGGAATTTGCCACTCAGGTAATGTCAAGGAACAAGATTGACTACTATACTGGTGTGGTGCAAACAGGTGCTCTCTGGACAGAAGAGCACCTTCCACCGGAAACATATCTTTTCTCTTATCTTGAGGATAACGAAGAAAAAATTGATGGTGCAAACTCAGCTATTGGGTGGATAGATAATAAAATAAGTGGAAAAGTGATTCATCTTGGCGGTGATGAGACGGTAGGTAAAGGATTTGTAGAATTGAGAGTATGTGAGATCAAAGATACACCCTGTAAAGAGGAGGATAAAAATGACCAAAATTAAAACTTTAGAGCAGGACCGATTACAGAATGCATGGGATTTTATCAATAAAAATGATATTGAGAAAATCGAGACTCCTGCCAAAAAATTGCCCGCTATGATATTGACTTCGGGATTGGGGCAGACGGTCGCTTTTTACCTTTCAAAAAAAGAGACTAAAAAAATTATAGATAATGTAGCTCAACATATTTCCAGGGTTGTAGGTTTTGATGACATACAGTGTGGCGAAGAATTGTTGGAAAAAATCAAAAATTCAGATAGTGAAACTTATATTCTACTTTCTGAAGAGGCGCTTAAATATTCAACATGGTTAAAGAGATTGGTAGAAGCAAAAACGGAGGAATGAAATGGCATCTGACAATGTATTAAATGAAAACTCTGATGTGCCTCTTCCAAGAATGTCATCGCAGTTTGTAAGAAAATGGCGTTTAAAAAATAAAAAGAAGGACAAATTACTTGGGTACGAGGCAGGATTTTTTACAGATAAATTTCATATTGGACTTGTCTTTTATAAATATGCTCCTGATATAAGATTGGTTGACTTAAAAGAAAGCAAAAGGTTATGGTTTGAAGTGTTGTCTGAGAAATGGCAGTTTGATGGAAATGAGATTCCAGAAGACCATGTATATAAGCAGCTGAAATCCTTGAGTAATGTGGTTGAATTGGAAAAATATTTTAAAGAACGTATTCAGAGGGAAGTTAAAGTCTTAACTGGAATAACAGTCCAGCCTCTCATTATTGGTCTTGGTGAAGCCTCGCCTTACGAAACAGGTATAACGCTCGATTTTCTCACAGGTCTGCCCATTATCCCCGGAAGCGCCCTTAAAGGAATCACAAGACGAGCAGCAATCATGAAACTCTCGGGGCAGGAAGATATATTGCCTTACGGAGAGGAGTTTAATGAACTCACTAAAACCTACGAAAAAAATGAAGATTTTATAAAAGTTTTTGGCACCCAGGACCAAAAAGGAGAAGTTGTATTTATGGATGCATATCCGGTAGATTGGAGTAATGCTCAGAGTAATAAACTATTTCGTATTGATGTTATGAATCCACACTACGGGCCATATTACGAATCAAAAGGTAAAAACCCGCCTGCAGACTGGTATAACCCGGTTCCAGTATTTTACCTTACAGTGAATGAAGGCGTTAAATATCGTTTCGTCATCGCAAGCAAGGACAGAAACCTACTTAAAAAAGCATATGAATGGCTCAAATTAGCCCTTGAAAACATTGGTATTGGCGCAAAAGGGAATCAGGGATACGGGATATTTGAAATAGATTCAAAAGGGGAAAGAAAATGATTAAAGCCCTTATAGAAATTGGCAAGAGTGTAAGAGACTTGTACCCTATGCCACTTGTGGAGATGCCATATCAACTTGACAAGCTCAAAAAGGAGCCTGTGGTTTTAGTAGTGGAAATGAAAAACACGGGAGGAGGTTTGATTGTTGAAAACATTTACACCAGCAAATACTCAAAAGAGGATGTGTATTTTAAATATTTTTTCAGGCAACCTCCATCTTCTAATGGCCCTGCAAGTTCTTTAAGTTTTAAATTCCCGGGGAAACCTTCTGCATTAAGACAAAGGCTTAAAATTCTTAATTTGTTGGGATATTTTGTGGATATTGAGCAAGTTGCTAAAGCGATTGAAAGTAAAATTAAGGATTTGGTAGATACAGGTTCACTTGGAAAGAATGTCCCTATGCTTGTAGTTTTTAAGATAGATGGTAAGTGGCCAGCAGAGAATGAGAGTTTAAAAAAAGCTTTTACAAAGAATTTCCTTGATAACCTGGGAAAACGTGGCAAAAGGCCCGTGTGGAAAGTGGATGGAGTGTGTCATGGTTGTGGAAAAGAGACTACTGTTTATGGGGGAGTTGGAAACCTTTTAAAATTTTATACTGTTGATAAGCACGGATATGCTCCGGAAATTAATCCGAGAGTGGCATGGAAACAGTATGCCCTTTGTGAGGAGTGTATATTTGACCTTGAACGAGGAAAAAGGGCAATAGATGATTTCCTTACCTGGAATTTTTATGGAAAGGATTTCTGGTTGCTTCCTGTCACTATTGGTGATTTAAGAAAAGTGATTGATAGGTTTAGAACTTTTCACCAGAGAATATCAGGAAAAACTCATACCGAAGGATATGAAGCCCTTGAAGACAGGCTTCTTGATGAAGCGTCAAGACAACACCAAGTTTATTCTTATCATTTTGTTTTCACCAGGAAGGAAAATCAGGCTTTTCAAATTATTTTGCATATTGAAGAAGTTTTACCTTCCCTGTTACGTGAGTATGTGGCTATTAAAAGAGAAACTGAAGACAAGTTTAAAGATTCAATTTTTGAAGCCATCCCTTTAAAAGACAGGATTAAATTCAATTTCTTTACTTCCAATAATCTAAGGGCAACTTCTCAAAAGCCAGGTTTTCAGGATACTGACTTTTATATGCTTGTTGATAAGGTATTCAGGCGCGCGCCTGTAGATGAAAGGTATTTAGTGAAAAAAGCTATGTTGAGAATTAGTAGTGATATGCAGGAAGACTCAGAAAAAACGGGGAGAATCCCATTATGGTCAATCCTGGAGACCTTGCTCTCACTGGAGTTTTTGCTTAAATGGGGAATTTTAAAAAGAAAAACAGGAGGTAATATCATGGGTAATTCACCTTATGGAGAGTTTTTTGATAAACACGACGGTTTTTTTAACCATCCAGCCAAAAGAGGTCTTGTGCTTTTAGGCGTACTGGTGCAAAATTTTCTTAATTATCAGTACAAAGAGAGGGGATCTACTCCATTTATAAAGGTGCTGAAAAACTTAAGGTTAAATCAGGAAGATGTGAAAAAAGTTTATGTTGCACTTCAGAATAAGATGAATGAGTATGGTATAGGACACTGGTGGGGGAAGTTAAGAGAATTTGTTGGTTTAAGTTTTATAGAGGCTGGTGATAACTGGCCTCTTTCACCTGAGGAAGTAGGGTTTTACATAGCCATAGGTATGGCTCTTCATTCTCATCCCGTTTTTTCAGAAAAACGGGAGAATGAGTCTAATGAAGTTGTATAATAAAGAAAAATAGAAGGAGGTTTAACATGAGTTATCTTAAAAATAGATCAGAGTTTTTGTTCCTATATGACATAAAAGACGCAAATCCTAATGGTGATCCACTTGATGAAAATAAGCCCAGGTTGGATGAAGAGACAGGTCAGGTTATAGTTACGGATGTGAGATTAAAGAGGACGATTCGGGATTATCTGTTTAAACTTATAGAACAAAAAGATCAACGGTTATTAAACCAGGAGATTTTCGTAAGAGAAGTTAGGGATGACGAGGGATATCTTTATGATGCAAAGACTCGTGCACGAGATTTTGTTGTAGAAAAGGAAGGAAAATTCCATGAATTGAAAGAAACTGTTAGATCCGAAGTCACTAAAAAATGTATAGATGTAAGGCTATTTGGTGCTGTGATTCCAATTGAGTTTAAAGTCAAAGGTGGAAAATCTCAAAGTGGAGCAGTAATTATGACGGGGCCTGTACAATTTCGTTTTGGGCGTTCATTACACAAAGCAGAAATAAGTTTTATCAAGGGAACAGGAGCGTTCGCTGATAAGTATGATTCAAATAATAAGAAAACACAATTTACCTTCCGCGAAGAATGGATTGTTCCCTATGCTCTAATTGCGTTTTATGGGGTGGCAAATGAGCATGCGGCAAGTTCAACACACCTTACAGAGGAAGATATTAATTTAATGCTTGAGGCAATGTGGAATGGTACAAAGGATTTAATAACGCGGAGCAAATTTGGGCAAATGCCGAGGTTGTTGCTCAGGATAGTTTATAAGGAAGGAGAGGATTTTTATATTGGAGAACTGGATAAACTTGTAAAGTGGAATCCGGATGAAGGAAAACGGGAAGAGGAAATACGGGATGTAACTGAGGGGAAGCTGATGTTAGAGGAACTTTTGAGTGCAATTGAAAAGCATAAGGATAAAATTGACCACGTGGAGATTGCTGTGCATGAACGTCTTTTAACCCAGCCAGACATTATAGGAGAGCTCCGGAAAATATTGGATGAAGATAAAGTTAAAATACTTAACCTGTCATGAGAGTAATATCTTTCAAACTTTGGGGAGATTTTGCTCATTTCAGGCGGCATTATACCACAAGTTCTCCTTTAACTCACTCAATACCGCCACCAAGTACCATACGGGGAATTGTGGCTGCTATCTTGGGATTAGAAAGAGAAAAATATCCTGAAAACCTTTCTCCAGAGAATTCACGTATTGGGGTTAGACTTTTGAAGCCTATTAAAAAGATTCGTTTTGCAATAAATTATATGGATACTAAAGAAGGTGGATGGGTTCAGCTTGATTTTAAAAGACTTCGTCCGGTTATAAAAAAAGATGGGCATGGTAATCCACGACTACATACCCGCGTAAGAATGGAGTTTGTAAAGGACCCTGTATATGAAATTTTCTTTTATCATGAGGATACCGCTCTCTTTAGAGAATTTGCCGACAGACTGAAAGCGCATAAAAGTGTATATACCCCCTATCTTGGTATTTCAGAGTGTATAGCGAATTTTGAATTTCTATGGGAGAAGGAGATAGAACCTCGTGAGGGATTTCTTAACATAATATCTGCTATAAGGATAGAAGATCTCAATGAATTTAATTTTCGTAGTACCAATAATATTGGCATTATAAAAGAGGTGGTCCCGTTGTTTATTAACTCGGAAAGAATAAGAACTGAAAGTGTAGAAGTTCTGTTGAATCCTTACGCAAACCCTATTTCTGCGGACATAAAAGAAGCCTGGGGATATCCTGGTCAGGATGGTGTTGCCTTTGCATTTATCGGATAATGAAAGAACTCTACTCTCATCCTGGGATTTTTTTGCATAAACATTTAAAAAAGGTCAGCGATAATGTTGGGCAGTTTTGCGATGAATTAAATATAGATAAAAAGTTTTGCGAAACTGCCCAGCTTGCTGCCATTACCCATGACCTTGGAAAATCTACAAAATACTTTCAGGAACATCTAAAAGGCAAAAAAGTAAATCCATCTTTATCCTCTCATGCTCTTCTCTCCGCTGTTTTATCGGTATGGCACTTTGGGAAAGATTTACCCGTAGATTTAAAACTTGCTCTTTTTATCGCTGTTAGGGCTCATCATTCAAATCTTACCTATGTTGAGAATCTTATTTATCCCAAACATGAATGGAAATATCTTGAAGAACAAGTTAAAGCCATAGACCTAAAACTCTTTGGCTCTTTAATTAAATCTCTGGGATTATCTTCTATGGATAATAATTTGCTTCCGAATTTTGAGAATTTTAAGTCAAACTTTTCCTGGATTGTGGATGACTTCCCAAAGAATACATCACTTTACTTTACCACGAATCTTCTTCTTGGAATGTTAGTGGATGCGGATATCAGGGCAGTTGCAGGTATTGAAGTAAATTCAGAACCATATGAAATCCCTGATGATGTGGTTGATAAGTACATAGGCACATTACCAAAAACTTCTCCTCTCACTCCACTTAGAAAAGAATTTTATACAACAGTAATTGAAAACATTGGAAAATTTGGGCCAGAAACGGAATTTCTATCTCTTACTGCACCTACAGGAATTGGCAAAACCCTTGCAGGTTTCTCTGCTGCAGTTAGGTTGAGAAATATGCTAAAAGGAGAATCAAAAAGACCGCCACGAATTATATATGTACTGCCATTTACCAGTATAATTGACCAGAATTTTGAAGTCATAAGTAAAGTCCTGAGACATTATGGAATCCCAGATGATATTCTCCTGAAACATCACCATAGGGCAAGTGTTGATGGAACTAATGAAAATAGTGGTATAAAGGATATATGGCAGCTCCTTGAAGAGGGAGAATTACTAAAAGAGCCACAATCAGAGGAACTGTTAAAACGTTATGAAAAAGCTTACACTCGTATGGAAACATGGGACGGTGAGATAATAGTTACAACATTTGTTAGATTTTTTGATACAATTTTCACAAATCGACGCTCAGAGATGCGCAGGTTACATAGACTTGCGGGTAGTATAGTTATCCTTGATGAGGTGCAAAACATACCTGTGGAATACTGGGAAGCAACAGAAAAAGCCTCCGATTTTATGGCGAGGCAATGGCACACAAGGTTTATTCTCATGACAGCTACAAGGCCTGCTTTGTTAGAAGGGGCGAAAGAACTCACCAAACCTCATAAAGAATTTTTCTTCAGTAAACTTTCTAGAACAGAATTAAACAGTGATCATGAGCCTGTGCCTTATACCGAAATTGATAAATGGCTTGTTCCAAAAGTAGAAACTGCACGGAGTTTCATGGTGGTGATGAATACTGTTCGCTCGGCGCAGGAAGTTTACAGGTCGCTGGCTGAAGAATTAAAGGATTTTGAGTCTTATTTCCTTTCTGCTTCTCTTATACCTGTACATCGTGAAAAACGGATAAAAGAGATAAAAGAAAAACTCAATGCCAACGAGAAGGTTGCACTTGTGGCCACACAAGTAGTTGAAGCAGGCGTAGACCTTGACTTTGAAGTGGTGATTCGTGATTTTGCTCCACTTGATTCAATAATTCAGGCGGCAGGACGTTGTAATAGGAATAGTTTTGTCAAACAAGGAGGGAAAGTATTTCTTGTAAAACTTACCACACCAGAATACGGAGATAGAAGACTTGCTACCTTTATCTATGACGGAGTGTTGTTAAACACTACTGAGGAAATTATAGGTAACTCATTGACTCTTAAGGAAAAGGAGTATCTAAAGCTAGTTGAAAAATATTTTGACAAACTTAGAAATGGAAACAGAATTCCTCAGAATACTAAGTTATTTGCAGATATTGAAGCGATGAACTATGATGAAATTGCAATGTTTAGTTTAATAAAGAATCCAGTTCCACAAGTTCCTGTTTTTGTAGAGTTTGATGAAAAAGCAAGTAAAATCGTTGAAATACTTAAAGAACTTGATGAGAAACGTTCGGGGAGTTACTCAGAGAGAATGAAACGCAGAAACCTTTTTAAATCAATTTCTCCAAAGATATGGGGTTACACAATAAACCTCCCAGCAAAAACAGTGCTGGAAGTTGGGCTACCGCAGCTACCTTATCTTTCTAATTTTCTATACTTACTCAAAAGTTATCCGCTCGATAAAGTTTATAAAGAAGACGTGGGATTTTTACGGGTAATAGAGCACGAAGCAATATTCTTATGAAGTACGTAAACCCTTACATCATTCAGGCCTATCTTACCTGTCCGAGGGAAGCGTGGCTTGAATATCATTCCATATCTTCCTATCAAGACCAGAGTTTGCTCATTCTTGGTCGTCTTATTCACGAAACATCTTATAAGCGAGATAAGAAGGAGGTATTGGTTGATAACCTTCTAAAAGTTGATATAGTGCGGGATGAACTCGTTGCAGAGGTTAAAAAATCATCACGGCACAAAAAAGCTGCCTACATGCAGCTTGCGTATTACCTTTATTATCTCAAGCATGAAAAGGGTATAACAACAAAAGGGCTTCTCCTTTTTCCAAAAGAACGTAAGAGGGAAGAGGTTGTGCTGACAGAGGAACTTGAAAAGGAAATAGAAAAACTCTTGGGGGATATAGAGAACCTTGTTCAAAAAGAGAGTCCTCCTCTGCCCAGAAAAACCAGATATTGTAAAAAATGTGCCTTTTATGAGTTTTGCTACGCAGATGATGGAGAATAAGGATGAAAAAGTCCATCTATATCTTTTCAAATGGCACTATAAAACGTAAACAGAACACGCTCTTTTTTGAGACAGAAGACGGAGAGAAGAAATACGTACCAGTTGAAAACACACAGGAAATTTACATATTCGGCGAGGTTTCTCTCAACAAAAAACTCCTTGAATTTTTAAGCCAAAAAGAGATAATACTGCACTTTTTCAATTATCATGGATATTATGTGGGCAGTTTTTACCCACGGGAACATTACAATAGTGGATTAATAACACTCAAACAGGCAGAGCACTACCTTGATAATGAGAAAAGGATGAAACTCGCACGAACATTTGTAAAAGGTGCTGCAGGCAATATGCTCAAACTCTTATCATACCATAAAACGAGGGGAGTAGGTCTTGATGATTTGATGCAGAACATAGAAGACCTGAAAGAAAGGATTGATGAGCAGAGAACTACTGAAGAACTTATGGCAATAGAAGGAAATATAAGGGACATCTATTACAAAAGTTTTGACCGTATCACTAATAACCCTGATTTTTTCTTTGAATCAAGAACAAGGAGACCACCTCAGAACAGGATAAACGCCCTTATAAGTTTTGGGAATCAGTTATTGTATGTTGCTGTGCTTGGAGAGATTTACAGAACACATCTTGACCCGCGAATTGGATACCTGCATTCAACAAATACGAGAAGATTCACGCTTAACCTTGATGTGGCTGAGATTTTTAAACCAGTGATAGTGGACAGAATGATTTTAAGTATGATTAACAAGAAGATTATTCAAAAGGATAGTTTTGATATGAGACTTGGTGGGATTATGCTAAAAGAGAAAGCAAAGGCGGTATTTTTAAAAGAATGGGATAAAAGACTTCATACCACTATCAAACATAAAGGTCTTGGAAGGAATGTTTCATATAGACGATTGATTCGTCTTGAGTTGTATAAGATAGAGAAACATTTGATTGGGGATAAAGAGTATAAGCCGTATCTAATGAAGTACTGATTATGTACGTGATAATGGTGTATGACATTAAGGAGGAGCGGGTAAACAAAGTATTGAAAATCGCAAGGAAATATTTAACATGGGTGCAGAATTCGGTTCTTGAGGGTGAGTTAACCCGTGCGCAGCTTGAAAAATTAAAAGTAGAATTGGGAGAAATTATAGACAGAGAAGAAGATTCTGTAATATTCTACAAATTGAGGAGCACTGCATATTTTCAAAAAGAAACGATGGGAGTAGAGAAAGGAGGTGGAGAACAATTTATTTAAAGATACTTCAACCTCCAGTAGTGCAAAAAATATGGGGGAATGAAGTAAATAAATTACGTGACATGATATCCCCAATTTACCCTTGACAAAACCATTTTGGTATTTTATACTTTAACACAGACGGGGTACAATTGCTCTTTGACAAAAAGTGCAAGTATTTGGGGAACAATAAACAAAATTGGATAACATCCTACCTATGAGGAATGGAAACTTATGAC
>JALVYB010000022.1 GCA_027038175.1 Caldifarciminota bacterium
CTATATCCTCCCCGCAGGAGGGACACCTGATAATTTTTATCATCTCCAATCGTGCGAAATGCATTAAATTTAAGTTTTTTCCTGAGTCGAAGTTGTTCTTTATTTTTCTCCACAGTGCCTTGTTCGTAAGCTCAATTGAAATCAGAATGGTTTATACAGCGACACCACACAACCTTAATTTTTTTACACTTTTCTGACATCATACGAGACCTTGTTAAGTGAGCGTAAGCCCCGAGCAACCTGAAAGGTTGCGAGAGTGCCAAACCCGCTCCACATTTTAACTTTCCTCTATCCATCATAATTTTTTTAATTTTATGTATAGATTCTTTATACAATCCCTCTATAGACTCTATACTTTCATCAACAAGCGTATTGATTTTTCTTAGTTTATCGCTAATTTGTTTAAGATCTTTAAGACGTGATTTTAGACTGTTTATTTCAGAAAGAATTTTTTCTATTTTTTGTCAGAGTGCTCCTTCTTCTAATCTTTCCATCTCTATCCGTTTATAATATTGGGCAAATTTTTAGTTATGAAGTATGCTAGCCTTATACCATCCACCATTCCATTTTGGCCTTATCAACTTTTTCCTTTAATTCCATAATACACTCAACACTTTAGTTATATTTTATATGATATCTCAAAATATTTCTGTAAAGTTTTCTCACTGCTAGCATAGTTCAGTACGGTATCTCCAATAAGGATATGCATTTCTATATATTCAAGAATTTTGTTATCAGGGAGTCTCTTTAATGCTTTTGACGTTAAATTTTCTATTCCAACGAATTTCCTTTTCATTTATTTTTATAATGATTTCAATCATTATATACTCCCTCCATTAGCGGGCTTGGGCTTTCACTTAACGTTTTGCGGGTATCTGAAGTCCGAGCAAAGCGAGGATTTGGGTGAAGATGCGAAGCATCGTAGCCAGATACTCGCTTGTTAGGCGACGTTGACAAAAACTTATAACAATCCGCTTTGTTCATGTTTTTATCCCTTCTTGCTCTTTTTCTTTGTTGATGACTTTTTATCGAGAATTGATTTTAATATTTCTGGCAATATCTTCTCAGAGTTCCCACATGCCTTAAAAATTCTTTTTTCATCAAATCTATCAATATGAGCAGAAAAACGTTCTCTAAGCATAGGTACTAATTTATAATCAGGATTGACTATTATCATTTTTTGAGTATCTTTCATTGCCATTGATCTCGAGATTATTTTTGTTATGTATGTATCTGCCTCTGAAAAAGAATAGCCCACAACTATCAGATAATCTGCTTCTTCGATGCTTTGGCGAGCAGAGTTCCATATATCAATAAGATTCGGAAACATCAAGAATTTAAAGGATAGCGGAGGAACTAACAAAGGACGTCTCAATCCCCCACATTTTTTGCATATCCCTAATACTGGATAACTAAGTTTATCCATCTCGTAGGTCTTTTTCAACTCAAGTAAATCAAACTCCTTTACATCTTGACAAGAATCGCAGTAAGCCCAATTTATGGATCCATGCATTTTTATCAATCTCACAGCTTCAGGATTCTCTTCATTTTCGCCGCTTATAGTACCTTTAAGTGGTATTTTCTCTTTCAACAGTGCTTCATCCATACATCCATCGTAATTCGTAGTTATAATTGATGTGTTTGAATGTTCCTTTATAAAATTTACAATTGCTTCGTGAGTTGGATTCGGACTTGCGGAAATCATAGTGCTTGTTAAAAGTCCAAACAGGGTTTGCAAGGTATCTTGAAGAAAACTAATTGAAGACACATCTATTTCTGTCGTTCTGAGACTTCTACGTCGCCGGAAAAGATATTCTTCCTCTTCAGACAATGTCCTACTACCAGAAAAAATAAAGTAATCTAAAAGAGCAGTAATATTAGGATTTCTTGCAGCAAAATTAGATATATATGCAGCAGTTAGCAAATCCTCAATATTAGTAATTCCCCTATCATTACACCATCGAGCTAACCTATCTAAATCCTCACGCCCTATTTTTCTTGCTCGTTTCCATAGTTCTTCGAGTAATTTGTCAACTGTGGGGATTCCCGAAGGTGCAGATGCTCCAGCTCCCAATAAAAATACAACTTTGGCATCATCATTAATTTTTATATTATATATTTCATCATCGATTGGCTTAATAGATCTTATAATTTTATCGATTTCTTTTATTACTCGTGAGGGAGCTCTGGCTGCATACTCTTTATACTCATTCCAAATGTCAAGCCACATTGGATCCAGCGGCTCATCATCTGGCTTTTCTTTGAGAAACTCCCAAATACGGTGGATGACTATATCGGGAGGATAGGACTTAGTTTTAAGTTTTCTTAACAAATATTTTTGTTCTTCTGATATTTCGTTCATTTTTTCACTCCATTTTATCAATGTCGCCTAACGTTTTGGGGATATGTGAAGTTTGCGGAGCGAAGCGGAGCAAATTTGGGCGTAGCCGAAGGCGAAGCCACATATCCACCTGTTGTCCGAGTGCGGTAGCACCGAAGCGTAGCGGAGAGTTGCGGGCGACGGAATAAATGGATAAAAAAATATACATAATTTTCATCTCCCAAGTCTATTAACAATTTCTATTAGAAGTTTTTTTGTCATTTGAAAAGTACTTTCTGCCTCTAATTTAGAAGATATTTTTTCAGGATGTGCTACTCTGTTTCTTACATCCTTAAAATAAGTAAGTATTCCCTTAAGGTCAGACAATCTATTATCGTTCTCCATACGTTCTATAAGTCTTCCTAACATTTCACTTGTTCCATATATCCTTCTTAAAATGCCTTCTAGGCATCTCAGACTCATCATTTCACTTGCAGTATATGCCCCAACCCCCAGAGAAAGAGATGCTTCATAGATAGATTTTTTCTCGACATCAGATAGCATTTCCCAAATTTCATTTAATTCCTCAAAGGACGGGTATTTTCTTTTTACTATGGTTCCTTGACCTACCCCTCCTACATAAACTTGCATTTGAGCTCCACATTCCGAACACTTAAGTTCTGCATCATATGGAGTACTAAATGCATCAATATAAATTTCTCTACCACATTCTATACACCTTATTTTTGGCATACTATCACCTCTTCAAGCCCGTCGCCCCCGATTACACCTAACTCCAATTACCCGAAATCTTTTCGGGAAATTTCCAAGTTTAAAGTAATAAACGAAGTATTTAAATCTTTTTATCTTTCTCTTTCATAGTTATAATAATGCAAGGAAAATAAAAAATCTTAGCAACTACGAACATGTTGGTAAGCCTATTGAAGAATTGAAGCTAAGAAAATATTTGTACAGAACAAGCAAAAAGTACAGAGATATTGTCATCAAATTTTTAAAATCAGGCAAGACACTACGAGAGTTCTTGCTCACCTATTCAAACAAAAGCAAATCGACTATGCGGAGCGTTTATTTTGCTTTAAAGTTATTTCATGAGGATGTTCTAAATGAAAAATTCGATGAACAGTTACCCTTAGCAAAGTCAAAACAAAAATTACCTGTTGTGCTCAGCAGAAGCGAGATCCAAAAACTTTTCGAAGTACAAATTTAAAACGTAAAGCTGTTTTGGGATTGCTTTATTACGCGCTGGCCTGCGTTTAAACGAAGTAAGAAATCTGAAATGGCAGGACATTGATTTTGAAAAAGAGTTAATACACGTCAAACAAGCGAAAGGCAGAAGGAGAGGGTGATTTTTCTCCATGAAAATATTGAAGAAACTGCTGAGAGCACGGAATAAGAAAATCAATACTCTTTTTACTTTCCGTCACCATCTAAAGACTTTAGTTGGCATCTAAGGGCTTTAAAAGACCTTTAGATGAAAACAAATAGTCTTTATACAGCGAGCCTTGTACCAGCAGACACATCGAAGCCGCAAGATATTAAACACTCCAAAACCGACAAAAACTTTATTAATTGCTCCCTTATTCTGAAAATACATTACGTTCACGGGGATCAAACATGGCGAGAAAGAGGAGACAGGCAAGAGTTAAGGATA
>JALVYB010000023.1 GCA_027038175.1 Caldifarciminota bacterium
TAGCACCCACTTTTTTCACTCATAGCACCCACTTTTTTCACTCATAGCACCCACTTTTTTCACTCATAGCACCCACTTTTTTCACTCATAGCACCCACTTTTTTCACTCATAGCACCCACTTTTTTCTTGACAAAACAGTAAGGGGGCTTTATATTATTTTCGTGTCTGGCAAAAAGTACATTAACAAAGAGAAGAAAAACCTACGTCAAACAATACTCAGAGCTGAAGCAAACCTGATAAGACTACCATTATTCGCTCTCAATAAAGAAAAATTCGATGGCCAACGGATAGATCTCCCAAATGGTGGTTCAATAAGAATTGTTAAAATGCCTTCTTACAGAGCGAAGAAGTTAATGTACCACGTTATTATGCGTATGGTGGAGAGTAAGAAAGCTTTTGGAAAGGTTGTTGTCCCAGTGGAGTTCAACAGTGAACGGGAGGTAAGAAGACTATTGGGAGCCAATGCAGTTCAAGTAAGGGATATTCTAACAGAACTTGCCGATGCCAGGTATACAGCACATTTTGCTGTGAAAATAAAGAGTGACGATGGAGAGTTAAGAGATTTAGACGGGAAAATGGTTTCGGATTACAGAGAGTATAGTGATGCCTGGATTCCTTTTAACCTCGTTGATTTTATTATTTACAGAGGACAGGAGTATAAATACAAAGGGAAAAAGTATGTTTCAAATAATCTTAAAATAATCCCCTCTAAATGGATTATTAATAACATAGAAAACAATTACTATCGTCCTATTGCTTACGATGTCTGGGAGAGTCTTCCACCGCTTGCTCAAAGGCTTTATGAGGTTATGACAACGAATTTTTACGCAAGTGGTGGTAATACAATTACCATACTTTACAGCACTCTTTGCTCTTTATTACCTGTAAAAAGACAGAGGTATTTATCCCGCATACTTCAGATTCTCGGTCCGAACTTTGATACCCTCATTAAGGTTGGGATATTGAATGATTGGTCCTATGAAAAGAGAAAAGAGCTGGGCGAATTGGATGTACTTTTCACCTTCATTCCTGGACCTGTTATCTTGAATACTCCGGTATCATTGGAGCCCATTGTAGATTCTATAAAAAGTCTTTACAGCACTCCAGAAGTAAATCACGTTGAACCGATAGAAAGAGAGGAAAAGGGAGAACCGCAAAGAGAGAAGGATGATGACACTACACGTAGTAAGCCTGTTAGAACCATCGCTGACATTCGGGGAAATATCCAGACTCTTTTTGATACTGCAAAAAAAGTGTCAAGAACAGATGGCCCTTCTGATGAAGATCTCAATGTTCGCAAGAATGTGAATCTTCTAAGACTCTATATACCCCAACCACTCTACAATGGTGAAGAAGCGGAACACACGTTCCAGTTGATTAAGAGTTACTTACATGACCGACACTCTTATGCTTTTTACAGGCTTGTGAGTGAGAGGTTGCCCTATGATGTGGTCCACGAAATGTTAAGCGTGATTAAGAATGATACTGGATTAAATGTGAAAAGTCCTTCTGCATACTTTACTAAGATGGTGATGGAATATGCTGAAAAATACGCTAAGAACAGAAGGGGATAGATGTTGTGTGTTCAAAATTCCGACACTTTTGTCTGTGTTTTCAAGGGAGTGGAGAAACAATTTTACGTGTTTTTTTTGTTTGTCTTGCCATATTCTAAGTTTTGCATTATAATACAGTATTGTAATAGATGGATAAAGCGGATAAAATGAAGAATGCGATTGGAATATTACTGATCATAGTAATTTTGGGCGTATTTGGATGCGCCAAGCGTCCTGTATATAGACCGATGGTCTATCTCTCCCGTGTGAAAGTCCCAGCTCAGGTACGGGGCGGAGTTTTCATTCCGGAGCATACAGAATATGTGTATGTATTGGTGAATCCTAATGATTCTTTTATAACTCGTGGACCATTGGCGTACTCGCCAACATTCTTAAATGACACCGTAGCAGACTCAGCCACGCTGAATACTGTTACAAACGATCTTCCAAAAATACCAGATGACCCACAGAAGCCACAGGAAGATACAGCTACTTTCGCAACAGAGGAAACAAAAGAGCCAGCGGTTCAGAAGGATACTCTGGTGCTCTATTTTAGGCCTTATGCTGTTAAACTAACGAATGAACATAAAGCATATTTAAACAACTTCTTTTCCGGAAAAAAGTTTCAAGAAGTCACCATAGAAACATACACCGATTCACTCGGAAGTCCATCCTTTAACCTAAAGCTTTCAAGAGAGAGAGCCAGAAACTTGAGGGATTATATCCAAGGGGCATTTAATGTTAAAAAGGTCATTATAAGACCGAGAGGGGCAACAAACTTCGTAGCACCAAATGATACAGAGTATAATCGCCTTCTGAATAGAAGGGCGGTTATTGTAACCGCTTCTCGCCGCCCCTCTGGTAAGAGTAGGGGTTTTTAAACTATAAAAAACAAATAAGGAGGTGCAAAGATGAACTTTGGCATGGTATATCCGATAGTCCGTGCAAAAGTAGAAAAGTTCTTCAGCAACCCATATAGGAGAGTAGCATTTTATGTGGTACTCTCCCTGCTTGTTCTCACAATAGCTCTGGCTCCCACATATCTTGTAGCTCAGACAGGTGCCACCGCTGCCTTTAACAACTTCTGGGTGGTACTTAGCTCATGGTTTGCAGGACCACTTGGAAAGGCTCTGGCGGTTATAATCTTTATAGTGGGGATTTTTGGGGGAATTGCAGGAAGACTGGATGTTCTGATTGTCTCTTTTATTATCTCCTTCCTCGTGGCAATGGCTCCAAAGATTATAGATTCGTTTTTTGCGTAAAGACTTACCAGAGGGGCGGTTCCAGATAAAAATAAATAGTAATTGAAGGGAGGGTTGCATGTATGGATACGGAAAGGCTTAATCTTGTTAAAGTCCCAGATTATATGGATGATCCACCTTCAGTTTTAGGACTGGAGGTGGAAGAACTGTCTTTGGGCGGTGGAGTTTTCTTTTTTTTCTATATCTTTCTCAATATGCAGTTTGTTGGAATAGGACTTGGTATATTGGGAGTATTCCTGATGAAAAAGTTTAAAGCAACAAAGCCTCGAGGCTTTCTTCTACATGCTTCCTATCATGATTTGGGTGTACCTTTGAAAGGTTTTCCTGTCAGTCCTAAAATAGCAAGGTGGTGGAGATGAAATCGAGTGATATATGGAAATTTACAGATAATATAACGGCGTATGTCAACTTCCTGAAGGGAGTTATAATATTTGAGAGTTTTCTTGTTGTTTTACTGGTACTTGTCCTGTCAAATGTTTCAAGAAAGAAGCAGGAAATTATAGTGGTCCCTGGTGCTCAAGAAGAAATGGTGTTTAAACCAGGGAAGCTCAATGATGTGATTGTTAAGGATCTTGCTCTACACATTGTCAGTCTCTATTCTACCTTTACCCCAGCAACTTTTAAGTCAAATGTAGAGCGTCTCTTGAAATATTTTTCTCCTCTTAAATACTCCGAGTTAAAGGTTAAGTTACTTTCAAGAAACGAGGAGATCCAGCGTTCTACATACTCCCAGGTTTTTATACCTGAGCACGTCGATATTATCAAGAAAGGTGGTGGAGACGTGAGTGTGAGAGTAACTGGTGTTCTTAACATTATGATAGCAGATAAGCCCGTTGAAAGAAAAAGGGCTATTTATTCTATGGTTTTTGTCCGGGTAGAACCCACAAAGGAAAACCCGTATGGTCTACAGCTCAAAGAAATAAAGATAGAAGGAGAAGGATATGAGAAATAAAATTGTCCTGGGCATTATGCTACTAATTGGGGGTGTATCTGTACTGTCAGCAAGGGTGCTGACCACATCTGATAAGGTGTACTATAAAAAGGGTGAGCTCGTCCAGCTTGTATTTCCATACAAAGTAGTTAATGCCTATTCCTCAAAGAGTGTAGAACTGAAAATCACAAAAAATGTTATAATTGTAGCACCAGAGACAGATTTCATATTACATGTCATTCTTGAGAAGGGTAACATCGCTATTTCATTCATAGAGGATAGCAGTTTGTTTGAGCCTCTTGTGGAGTATGAACTTCCTATGACAGGGAGATTTAGGCAGGATACTTCAAGTATTGACATTTATACCGAAACAGGGCTTGAAAAACTTGTGAAAGCTATGTATAACGGGGATACGATTACATCTGGGTTCTTTGTTGTCAACCATGACACTGTTTATGGTCCTATTATAGATAACATTAAAAGGGATAGCGTTTTGATATTTAAGACACCTTCTCTTGATTCACTTCGAGTTAAAACAAAAGTGATTAGAAGATACTACTCCTCAGTAGCACTGGGAGTAGTAGTCAAAGTTAAGGCTAAACACCCCGTTTTACTTAGAGAAACAGACTTTTATTTGCCTGGAGTGAGAGCAGTTGCTCTCTCACAGAGAGCGATTCCGAAAAATGGAGAAGCAATTGCTTTCGTAATAGCGGACAGGAACATACTTATTAGAAAGCCTGCACACCATTATGTGAGGTGAGACATGGCATTCTTTAAGAAAGGCAAAGACGAAGATAAAGAAAAGAAAGAAGATCTGATAGAGGACGGCATAGTTACGGGAGACGATACAGAAATAGAGGACACTGAATTACCAGAGACAAAAAAGAAGGCTATCTTAATAACAGCGATTGCTGGTGGAGTTATACTATTTCTCCTCATAGTGGCCACTATGCCGAAAGGTAGCAAGAAGCAGATTGTGGTTCAGAATCCAGAAAACCAGAAAGAGGAAGTGCAGGAGCCCGTACAGAATGTGGAGATACTAAGGGAGAGATGGATGGTGCAGTCTCAGAAAGAAATAGATTCTTTAAAGGCAGTGACACAGGCAATACAAAAGCAGCTCATGGATATTAGTATGCAAATTGGGAACCTGCGAGCAGACCTATTGAAAGCACAGAGAGTAAATGCTATTCCTCAGAGGACAACAGTAACGCCCCCACCCCCACCATCGGGGACTGCTGCGGGAGGGGCTGCACCTGTGGCTCCAGGACAGACCACAGAGAAAAAAGCGATCCAGGAATTCACACCGACAGATACCACGTCAGAGAGTACCGGTCAGATAGTTCCAGAGGAAACTCCTCCAGGGATAATAGATGTTGCTAACAAGAAGGGCTATATATACATTCCTTCTGGCTCTTATGCGAGGGTGACTCTTTTAACGGGAGTGGATGCTCCAGCTGGAAACAGGGCAGAGCCTTATCCTGTTCTTATGAAAGTTGTTGGCCAGTTCCAGCTCCCAAATAATCAGGCGGCGAATGAGCCTCTTGATTGTTTTGTGCTCGGTGCTGCAAAAGGTAATTTAAGTACAGAAAGAGCGGATATAAAGCTTGAAAAGCTGTCCTGTGTGTGGAGTAATAGTAAAAAGAAAGCAATAGATATGGAGATAAAAGGTTGGGTAATAGATGCAAGAGATGGAAAGTTGGGAATAAAAGGGAAATTAGTATCCAGACAAGGCGAGAAACTGGCTTATAGTGTTATTGCGAATATTGCAGAAAGTGCTGGAAGAATAGGGGAACGTTCTCAGTTCACAGAGACTTACAATCCTCTTGGGGGAATCACCACTACTCTTACAGGAGATGTTAAAAAGGCTGCTGCCTATGCTGCTCTTGAGGGAGTTGGCAAAGACCTCTCAAGGTGGTATATGCAAAGGGCCAATGAAATTTTCCCGGTGATAGAGATAGAGGCAGGAACACCGGGAGTTATAATGTTAATGGAGGGAAAACAGATAAAAGTTGATAAGGAGGTGAAGGATGAAAGGGGTTTCTTTGACGTTGATAGCAATTATTAGTTTTTCTTTTCTATCTTGTGCATCTGCCAGGACAAAACAGCAAAAGAATTTCTACCAGATGCTTTATAGCACAGGACCTCTTGCCAATACGCAGCCTATGTTTCCCAAGAACCTGCCACAGTGGGAGCCAAATGTCTTTCCTATCAGACTTCCTTCTGAAGTAATACCAGTCTGGATTGCCCCTTATGTCAGTAAGTCGGGCAATCTTGTTGGGGCACATTATATTTACATGGTGGTGAAAAAGGAAAGATGGTGGATCCAGGATAACGAAGGGGGCCCACTAAAGAGGTAGGTATGGTAACGGATAGAACCTGGAGAAAACTTACTTACGAGGGTGAACCTATCCATGAAATGCTGCCTTATTTTGGATATGACGAAGACTCTGGTGTTTTTATCAATGCAGATGGTTCTCTCATGGGTGTGGCAGAGTATATACCGGTATCCTATGCAGGTGTTACCAACGAAGATGCGATTAGGATTGCGAATGCTCTCAAAAATATTTTCTCAAATCCAGATATTCCTCCTGGTTCTGTAATACAGTTTGTTGCTTACGCTTCCCCGTTCTTTGAAGATGTGATGGAGGAGTGGGTAATTGCACGCAGTCATGCGAAAAACGAGCTGTTCAGAGAGTATGTAAGAAACAGGTTTGAATTCTACAAGAGTAAGAGAAAGGGATTTTTCCCGGATCTCCCTATTATTCCCAGGCATTTTAGATATTTTGTTATACTAAAAGTTTTTCCTAAGGAAGATAGACCTGTTCCCATACAGAGCAGGATAAGGGGCTTTATCAAGCAATTTATCGAAGGCAAAAAGCCTCTGTTTTATGGAATATCTCCGGATACAGTATCTAAGTTTGCTAAGGTATGGCGTGGGGTGATAGCATCGCTGGAGACTATCGGGGTCTCCCAGGATATTATAAGAGTTACCCCGCTATCTGCTGATGACTTCCTGGAGCTTATGGCCGAAATAATGAATGGGATCGATAGGAGCACAAAAGTCCATTATGACCCCAAGATTCCACTGAGCCAGCAAATGCTTTTTAAACCTATGTATATAGGCAAGAATAGGATTCTTATTGGAGATCCACGCTTCCATCGTGCAAAATATGTGTCTGTCATAACGGCGAATGCTTTTGCAAAATATCCTTTCTTGAAAGATACCGTTAACCTGATGGGGGACCTTGAAAGAGCCCATTCAAACCTCAGTGTTCCTTTCCTGTTCACTCTGAATATTAAGACGCTGGATCAGTTCAAGAGTAAAGGGGCGTTACAGGCTAAACAGGCTTTACAGGTTATGCAGGCGAATGCCCTTGCAATGTTTTCGGCGAAGGCAGTTCTAAAAAGGGATGAATATACCTATGCACTCAGTATGCTGGAAAAGGGTGAAAGTCTTATAAAAACTGACCTGCATATTACGCTGTTTGCAGATAGTTATGAGGAGTCAGTAAAATCTGTTCAGATAGTGAGGACTCTGTTTAACAATGCTGGATATACACCTCTCGAGGAAGATAGAATCCTGAATGTTATGTATCTTGAATCTCTCCCTGGGTACTACTCTGGTAAGCTGGACAAGTTTACTTTTAGACCTAAAACTATTTTCTCCGTCAATGCAGCACACATGACTCCGGTAATTGCAGACTGGAAGGGGACAAAAACGCCAGCACTTGGTTTTCTCACAAGAAGGGGACAGTACTTTTATTTTGACCTATTCGACTCTCCATCCTCCTATAATGCTTTTATTTTCGCAGAATCGGGAGCGGGTAAGTCATTCCTTGCAAATGAAATCATAATGAGTTATCTTTCAACGGGTGGCAGGGTTTTCGTTATAGATATGGGACACTCGTACAAGAAACTTGCGGACCTGGTCAATGGAAGATATATACAGTTTAAACCGAAGACTGAGATGAAAGAGTATGAGCAGTATATCAATTTAAACCCGTTCTCAATGGCTTCTACTGACGAAGAAGGCAAACTTACCCCTGAAGACCAGAGCTTCCTGAAATATATAATTGCTAAAATGTGTGTCGGGAGCTCTACCTCCGAGAAGGAGAAGATAACAAAGGTGGAATTAAGTTACATAGAGCAGGCAATAAACCGGGCTTTTGCGAAGAAAAGAAAAAGTACCACCATTACTAATGTGAGGGATGAACTTGACAAAATGTATGAGCAGGAAAAGGACGAAAGACTCAGGGACCTCTCTAAGAGATTATTTTCCTATACAAAGGACGGCCAATACTCACACCTTTTCGAGGGACAGGGTAATTTGTCTTTTAGTGATTATTTTACTGTACTTGAACTTGAGGATTTGAGGGGGGACGCTGACTTACAGGCAACGGTTCTCTCCCTGGTGATGTTTTATATCAACAAGGCGATTATGAAGGGAGATAGAGGTCAGAAAAAGATTGTGGTGGTGGACGAAGGGTGGAAACTCCTCCAGGACGAATTTTCAGCCAGGTTTATAGAGGAAGGTTATAGGGTTTACCGTAAGTATAATGGTTCTATGATTACCATATCACAGAACATACAGGACTTATTTCACACAGAGGGCGGGAGACTGCTGCCGACACCCACAGGAAGGGCTGTTATACAGAATTCTCCGTTTATGTTTATTCTGAAACAATCACCAATGACCCTTAGCCTTCTCCGTCAATCGGATATTTTCCCATTCCCCAAAGAGGTGTTTGACCTTATAGGCACGCTTCAAGTCGTTACGGGCAAATATTCCGAATTCTTCGTTTATACGCCTCTCGGGCAGGCGGTGGTGAAGTTTATCCCTGACCCATATACTTACTGGCTCTATACTACGTCTGCAAGAGACAGAGACCTCTTTGAAAGGGAACTTGTAAGAAACAAAGGTGATGTCATTTATACGCTTAACAAACTTGCAAGGGAGTTACCACATGGCTCGCATGTTAAGGCTGCCACGTAGTAGCATTGCTGTTATAGTCAGTTTAATAGTGTTATCGGGAGCGGGGGTGTTGATTTACAGAATTACCTCACAAAGGAAAACCCCTATGCAGGTGATGATGGTACCGATTAATCATGCTGGGAAGATAGAATTCTACCGGGTAGCAATTGCAGTTACACCATATCACCAGAAAAAACTTTACAAGGAGGCTCTGAAAAAGGCAGATTCTCTCCACATAGATGGAGTATTGTTTGTGTTTAATCCTCCTGCCAGAATGGTGAATTTTAAGAATGTGCAGCTTGGGCTTGATATTGATGTTTATTTTTTAAATGATTCGCTTGAAGTTACGAGGTATTACTCCCACCTGAAGGGTGATGCCCAGGGGCTGGCACGATACATGGCTGTTATTCTGTCAAACAGGGTGCTTGCAAGAAGGAAGGTGGAAAAGGAGTGGAAGGAAAAACTTGGCAAGGGTTGTTCGGATTGCTCAAGACCTAATTTTAAGGGCGTAAAAGAGTTTGAAGGTAAAAAAGTAAAAGTGTTTGACCTAACACAGTGAAAATGTTGTGGTTAGTGTTTACGCTTACAACAGCACTTTATGAGTACTCTCAAGGAGGAGTACAAATTTTTGATACGGATCCTTTGTGCTTTGAAAAGGCTGGTAATTATTATGGTATTGACCCGCTCCTCCTGGAAGCCATTAGTATAGTGGAGTCCGGGCAAAATCCAGGTGCCGTGCATGTTAACCGCAATGGGACTATTGACATTGGGCATCCTCAAATCAATGATAGGACTGCGAGAGCGTATAGTCTTGATGAGAGACAGATTCTCCACAATCCCTGTTATGCTACATATTCTATGGCTTATATCTTACGCTTGTTGTTCAACCGATACGGTACTACCTGGGATGCGGTAGGAAGGTATCACTCACAGAGAAAGAGGTTGAGAGTTCGCTATGCCTCTAAGGTGAAAAGGACCTATGAAAAATTGAGAAGGAGAAGAAGGAAATAATGCTCGAGAAGATACTGCTTTTTATTCTTTTATCCCCCATTTATCAGTATGGTCCAGGATGGGAAAAGAAAAAGCCTGAAAAAAAGAAGCAAGAGAAAAGAGTGGTAACAGATACCACACTTGCCAGGAAGGCAAGAGAAAAAGCGAGTAAGTACATCCATTCTAAGGTGATTGGTAAAGTTTATCCTGTTCCTCCAGGAGATACTAATTTTGTGGTTCCAAAAATAGATAAAGAAGCCCTTGAAAGAATTAAACATGTTTATAAGGGAGTGAAACTCCCTGTTGCTTCTACACATTATAAAGAGGACATTTTCCTTCCCTGGAGGTCTGATAGCACAATAAATGCCGTGTTAAAGGACCAGAGGGCAAGGAATATAGCATATAGACTCAGGAAAGTTAAGTTCGGTTTTTTCTTTGCTTATGATGATGACGAGAGGGCAGTTAGAAGATACCTGGAATTTCTGAAAGAAAAGAAGGTATTTCTTGTGCCTTATGTGGCGTTTAATCATGATGTGGTGGTAAGTGGCTACCAGGTCCCGAAATACGGGAGTTTATGGCTTGAAAAGACGGGAATAAAACCAGGGATTTTGAGTCCCGATATGGTAAGAAAGTTCAAAATAGAGGCATTGCCCGCTGTTGTCGTTATAGATGGAGATACAGGCAGAATTTATTATGGATATTAAACAGGAGGTAAAAACTATGAGGAAGTATGTATTTGTGTTGTCTGTGATTTCACTCTTTTTGGCAGGGTGTAATGGAAATAAAACTACTGATGATAATTCTAACGGTGAAAATGGAGGTGTTGCTACAAAACCTGCTGTGTTGGAACCGTATTCTCTGGCTGATTACTCCTCTTTTGATGATTTCCAGTTTACCATTGATTCAGTTGTGCTATATAACGTGGAAGATACTGAGAGACTTGCTGCTTATCCTATCCACAAAACTGTTACAAAAGATGGCTTTTTAAATGGAGGAGTTGCTCTTGGAGATTTGGGATATATCGACGGAAAAGATATTCAATATGCGTTTTATATATCTGGCTCAAGAATAGTGAAGGCAGACACTGCTTGGAATGGGATTACCACTTATAGTGTTACTTCAGGATACATAGTCGTTAATGGGAAGCGGTATGCATTGGGATTTGAAACCGTCAAAAGAGACTATATGGGAAATGATTATTACCACAGTTCTGATTGCCCTGGTAAGATGTCCTTTGATAACGTAGGAGATGAGTTAGAGTTCTATTGGATGGTTACTTCTGATCCTCAAGATACAGTGATGTACTCACACACGGCTCTTAGAACACAGTGAAATGAAGTATATTTACTTGATCTTTCTACTTGTCATACTGGTACCTGACAACGCTTATTCGCAAGTAGATATTTCCAATGTTTTGAATAATGCAGAAACTAACATATCTGGTCCATCAGGGGGCAGTGCTGAAGATGGAATGATAGACGCCATCGAAGATGGTGATAATTGGGAGATCTCCGTGCATGTGCATCTTTTAGAAGAAGGAGTTGTAAGTGTTGATATGGATTATTATTTGCCATACGCTTACATAGAAGTGACAACGGAGGCGGGATACTCGGGGATTCGTGCCATAAATCACCACATTCCGGGAGTGGACCATGTGAGTGGAAGCATATCAGACGAAGTTGCGGATGCTTTCAACTCTTTTAAGAACAGTCTTATTACCTCTCTTGCAGATGTTATGCCTCAGAAGTTCATAGACTACATTCAAAATATGGATGTTGAGAGTTTCTTTGGAGGCGGTCAGGGCAGGAATATGAATGCGGCAGAGCGTACATTCTGGCATGGACATGTTATACCTATCGCTTTCTTGATGAGTCAGGCTATACAAAGTGGTGTTGGGGCTTTGAAGGAAGCTGTGTGTGCTCTTACCTTTGGATATTGTTGTGGAGATGATTTTGACTCTGCCATTAACGACAATAACTGTGTTTTATCCGTTCCGGAGTTCAATGTATTCGCCTCAGAGATTCAGCCCTTATACAACCTTCCACTTGTTGCACTCGCTACCAACTTCACATGGACAGCAGCATCTCTTGCCTCCTATTTCTACATAGGGATTGACCCTTGCGTGGGGGATGCTGTTGTCTCTGAGGTGTATACTCTGAGTGATGTTAATGTGGCCGAAGTCTTGGGGCGTTTCCTTGCTTCTTTCCTGACTTTTGTTCCTTATGCTGGTGATAAATTATCAGATGCGGTAGAACCCTATATAGCAGGGGCTTTTGAGCAGTTAGGTCATTTGCTCGGGGAAGCAGGGAGCTACTTATGGCGTCAGATAAATGATGCTGTGGGGTCTATCACCGGAGGGCAGGAAGATTTGAATTCGCTACTTTCTCAGGCGGGAGAATATGCTCAATTGGGTTTGGGTATTGTTTTTGGCATGTGTTCTGGGACTTGGGGAAATATGATACCTTATAATGGCTCCTCTTTTAATCCCGAGAATGAGATAGCGTCTGCTTCTATGGCAGCCTGGAGGACGTGGTTGTGGTCAAATATCACGGGAACGGGAGTTTTTGGAGTGCTTTTTACCAATCCAGATGCTTCAAGGAAATACCTTTTCAAAATGTCGCCTGTTTATCCCAGATACGGAGCCATAGGGAGTGCAAGAGTGGGTTATGACCAGACTCTTGGTCAAATGGGAGTCAAGGCATACGCTCCATCCCAGAATTCCAAGAACAGGACATACGGCTATCTCCTTTGGAAGCATTATCACTGTGTGATTGTGTCCTGTGGTGGGGGTGGTGGATGATGGCGTTATTGCTACTGATGTTTACAGTATTGCCTTCTGGAGTGGGTGTCCGTGTGGGAAAGGTGAATTTCTTTGCAGTGTATTACTATTTTGACCCGCTTCAGCAGTCAGAGGGTTTTGTTAAGAACCTTGAAGCCCTGGAGAGATACAAGGAAAGGGCTAAGGTTAGTGTGAGGGCTTATACGATTTATGGCCCTAAGAGAGTTAATGCTCTCAAAGAAATTTTAAGGACATATAAACAGAGAGACATATCCTTTTCTTTCTCTTTTGAGAGGCAATTTCCTAAGATTCTTGAATATGTCCCCGCATTTGTATTTCAGACAGATAAGGGGCTTTATATATACTATGGGGACGTCTTATTCAATGTTGCGTTTTCTCAATTCTTACAGGATGTTCAGGGGGGTGTAAAATGAACTTTGTTCTCTTATTTTTTGTGATAGCAGGTGGTCTTGGAGGAGAGATAGAAGGCTCCAAAGGGTGGTTGTGGTATATTAAGAAGGATACCACAAAACAGATTATTGATACCACAGCAAAAGCACGGGCGGATTCCATAATCAAAAATGCTCCCAAGTGGACGAAGGAAAAGGAGCCAGAGCACCTTAAAAAGGAACCTTTTACCCTCTATGGTCCAGAAAGGCATTTTAAGGAAGCTCCACAGGACACAGACTTTTCAGATGTCCCTATTGTGGATGCAGATAAATTACCACAGCCCGTAGTGCAGTTTCTCATGTATCCAACTCCTGAGAATGCTAAAAAGTTCCTTGCTTTCTACCAGAGATTACAGGAGAGAGGTCAGGCTATGTATAATGCTTTGCGTCAGGCTATTCTCACCGAAGGTATTTACCTTTCTCCGTCCACACCTCTTGCGGATTTCGCTAATGCCTCGTATGTGGCAGACATGAGAGATTCCATTCTAAATGATATGAAAAAGCACTGCATATTGGTTTATTTCTTCTCTACGAGGTGTCATTTCTGTGCTCAGGAGACTCCTATTATGGAGGCTCTCTTTGAGGAAGGATACCAGGTACTCGGTATATATCCGCCTTCACAGAAGGGAGAGATAAAGTCTTATAGAGAGAGATTTGGAATTGCTTTTCCTCTTAAACCTGACGGGGGAGAAGCAGTTACTTTCAACATTAACTCAGTTCCGGCAGTAGGGGTACTCGTGGATAAAGGTAATGCTCAGGAGGACGAATTCTACATTATAGCGAGAGGAGTTACTTCCATTAGTGATATAAAGAGGCTCCTTATAGATGTCCATAGGAAGGCTTTTAAGCCCGTCAAGACTTATAAAAAAATAAAGTCTTATTCACTTGGAGGTAAAAACCATGAAAGCTCGGGTTAAGGTAATTTTACTACTTGGGCTTTTAGTGATAGGTGGTGTCTTTACTGCCAGGAAAACACTCTTTTCAAATACTATTAGCATCAGCAGATTCCTGGTGAGCAGTTCCGTTATCTCTCAGGGTAATATACATGTCTTCGGGATGTATACTGACACTCTTTTGTCTGCTATCTCCTGTGATTCACTCAATACTGATATGGTTAGAACGCTCGTTATGCAGTCGGGGCACTGGCAGCAGCATCTTATCGATGACGGTTTCTATATGGGTGACTCCTGTGTTCTTGACAGCTTAATAGTGGTTAGCTGGGGATGTTTAAGTGGTGGGGGAGCAGATATACGAGGCAATAAACCAGGTGAATCAGGTATGTCTGGTGGAACTAAGGCAATAGGGCAGGATACAATTGCAGTAAGTTATAATGTTCAGATCTGTTGTGGTGATTGTGGTACTGGTGGTGGTGGGTCTGGAGGTGGTGGTTCAGGTGGATATTCCTGTCCATCCTGTCCAGGTGGAACTACTCCAGGGAGATTGGATAAAGTTTTTGGTGTAAACGGAGGATTTGACTGTCGATATGTAACCAATGACGATTCGGCAAGGGCATATTTCGACAGGTATGTCAAGAATTCTGTTAATCCGTATCAAGTCCTTGCCCAGGAAGGGATTGATGGAGTGGCATCGGCTCAAGTGATCTACAATGGATATGGGAGTTGCTATCAGGGTGGAGAAGATGAATTCGGAGGATTTAATTATTCCGTTTTTGAAATATATTACTCAATATGCTATTGTCAGACTTCAGGAGCAACCTGTGATACGGCAAATCATCCCTATGTGGAAGTGTTTTACTCTATGTCGGTTCCTCTGGCGACGGAGATGTATGATGGGCTTTATTCTTTAAGCACAACTACACTTGACCAGCTCCTTAATATGAGTGGTGTCACTGCTACTCCACAGGAGCTTGTGGGTGGCACCATGAATGATGCTATGATAGAGTATGTACGCAAACAGTTTGCGATAAAATACGCTGGGAGGAAGCCAAGACCCGAATATATAAGGGTTTGTAGTGCTACAACAGGTACTTATGCACCAAGTAACTACTCTAATGGATACCTGTATTTAAATCACTGGAAATTGGTATATTACGCTGATGTGGATTCGTTTGATAACTCCAATTCAGACTACGACAGCGGTTATGATTCCTCGCTTCCGGGGGATGACCCGAGAGAGGCATTTGTTAAAAGCAACAATCAGAGTCTATTAGAGAAATGGAGACAGATACTCGGGATTGATCCGAGTATTGATGTGAGCGGCTCTTTTACCATTCAGGATGTCTGGCAAAGGATTATAGATAGATGGACTTCTTACTTCTATAATAACAACAAACTAAAGGTTAATGCTAACAATGATATAGCAAAACTTGATTTTGAATTAAACCAGGGAATTTACCTTCCCAAGCGGAGACATTACAGAATATTCGACCTGTCAAGTGGTTTGAATCTGAAAATGAGTTGTGCGGGTCTGGATTTCTGGACAGATCTTAAAGCACGGTTAAATCTAAATAACCTTCAGGACTACATAGCGGATGTTGTGGCTACAAAGGCATGGGCGTTACTGTATTCTCTGGTCGCCTCTGTCCCAGGAGTGGCTAATACAATAAACGGCATAACGAAGATAGGAGGACTCTCTCTCACGAAAGATATTGATTTGTGTCATGACTTGGAAAAAGTTACTCAATCACTACCAGCAGAGAAAAACCTCAGTGTCTCAGAGCGGTGGTGTATAAACTCCAAACTCGCTCTGGGAGTGGCTAACTCATTTGAGGAAGCGAAGGATATGTGTATTGATGAGCAGAAAGCAGCAACACTCCAGACTGGTGGAATGGATAGTGTAAGCGTATCTCTTACAGATATGGAATGCTGGAAGAACAGGTACAGGGACACTACGCAGTATGCTGGAGCATTTGCAAAGGCTCTTATAGGAGATATTACCGTAACGCCTACTACACAGGCTTCAGGAACGAGAATAGTGAAGACAAAAACCTGGACCGGACAACCGATAGATACATTTGTGTTCATTCCTATTAGGGACACATTAAGCAGTCTGATGGAAGGAATCGTGGAAGAATACAGGGAGTTCTTTACCTCACAGGACAGCAGGGTAGATATAACCGATTATGTGAATGCCCTGAAGGGATTAAATATCACAGGATATATTGACTTACCGGTTCTTCAAGCAATCGCAACCATAGATGATGATGTTGTGAGAGAGCGGTATGTTTCAGCCTATGCAGAACTTATAGCATACAATTACACGCTCCAGCTGTTTAACCTTGCCAGACTTGCCATTAGAGGGTGTCTGTTTACTGGAGATGATTACTCATCCTTCACCAATGTGAAGGATGAGATCTTAAAGCGATATAACGTTATTCTTACCGATCTTAGTCTCTTGGAAAAAGAGGTTGACCCTGACGCTAAAAAGGAGATGCTTAAATCCGTTCAGGACTATTATGTTTCATCTGTGACAAAGCAATTGGGAGATTTATTACAGGCTTATGGTGCTTCAGGAGTTAAGGACTTTTCATTTGGAGAATAGGAGGGGAACATGAATGGCAAAAGGATATTGATTATTCTTGCAATCGTTTTCCCAGCCTTATTGAAGGGTGGGCAGGTTAGGACATTCTCGCATCCTGGAAATTCTTATCAAGTTCTTGGCGGAGATTATGGCATTCCAGATCCACCGAGACCTCCTGGTAATGGTTATCCTATTCCGCCGCATGTTTGGATAGATACACTTCGTGATAGGATAGATAGTCTACCTAATGGCTTCAGTCAAATTGGAAATGTGACCGTTTTTGGTTCACCTCTGACGGCACTTATGGTCCAGACGGGTGCAAATATTATGTCTTCTGTAATGCAATCGTCTTGGTATCCTAAAGTCCTTGCTATTGCCGCTTTAATAGGCATCTTTCTTCTGGTGGCTGGGATGTGGTTTGCAGGACGCGCAAGTCTTACTGGTATCATAGCCTATTTTGTGCTAATTCTCTTTCTTTATTTTGCTTTTACTCCTGCTGGGGGGACTACTCAATTGTATTTCCGCTCGTATTATCTGGATAGTCCCAATGTTTATTCAGTACAGGTTCCCTGGGGATATTGGCTTATAACGGGTTCTATCTCAGAACTTATAACAGCAATTCAGAGAGAGACCGATATGGTCGCATCAAATTTCTCAAATCCTGTCATGGCTATGGGACTTCTGGGAAGGTATTTAACTACTTCTACGAACGCATTTTTAAATGAATTTTTCAAGGGAGGTGTCCCTCCGAGTTTGAAGGAGGTAGTGGAAGATTTTAACGAGCAGTGTGTAGAACCCGCCCTCGTAGCAGGGGCTGATTTCACAGACAAGGGCATATCAGTTGGTAGTATCCCAGATGGTATAGTGAATGTAGTAAAGTACGTGCCTCAAAATGATTTGAATAAGGTAGAAACATACAATTTCCTGGACAATGGCCAACCAGGTATCACTTGTCGGGAATACTTTTATAGTTATGTAAAACCATCAATAGAGCGATATCTCGGGGCACATTTTGATTCTGAGGAAATACAGGATCCGAATGACCCTAATAAGAAGGTTACAGTCGCTTATTATCTTCAGAACGAGACCGATCAGCCCACTGAACACAATCTATTTGCAGTAATTCCTACGGATGCTACTCAGGCAGAGACAGGTATTAGCACGTTTATTACTTCAAGTATGTTTAAGTCCGCTCTTCTGGAGAATCTTTATAAAAAGGGCGTTAAGAATCTTGATGTTGTCTCAACTAACAAGATATACCAAAAGTTAGAAGGCACCAAGTTCGCTTCTGAGTTTGCGGAAGTCCTACTGGTGATGACTTCAAGAATGCTTTTGAAGGCTATGCCCCTTGCTCAAGCGGTCCTCCTGGGCTTCTTGTTTGCTGTCTTCCCATTGATACTACCCTTCTCCATGCTTCCTGGAAAGCAAAACCTCTTGATGGGATACTTTATGTCAATTGCCTGGGTAATATCCTGGGGAATTATGTTTATCTTGATTGCAAATATTCTTCCTTTACAGAATTATCTTAAAGAGTTTATAGAGTTCCTTAATAACGCTAACAACATGGAATATATAGTTATACCACAGGCGTATATTACTCAATTCTCAAATAACTACGAGATCTATACTATTGTTATGGGTTTCTTAATGGGACTTGTCCCGGTCATTACTTATCCCTTGTTCTTCAGAGGTGCAGTAGGGGCAATAGGTTCTATTGCGGGTCTTGGCGGTGCAATAGTTACCACAGGGCTGTTTACAGCTCGTACTGTTGGTGATGTTGTGGGTGGGACGATCCATACGGCCGAAAAGGCAGCAGCAGGTGGAGCATGAGGGGAAATAATATACCAGAGCTGAAATTTCTCGGTAAATCCGAAAGGCTTGTCTATGCCTTTCTGATAATGGTAGTACTTACGGGGCTTCTTGGAACGGGGGTGTATATTGCGTGGTTGCTGCTGGTGTTGATTTTTAAGGTGCTCATGCACTTGAGACTCGTGGGATTGTTACTTGCACTTCTTATATTTCTCCTGGCGGTGGGCGTATTAACTACTTTCTCCATGCGTTTTGCAGCACTTCTTAGAATGATTGCTGGTAATATGATGTTCCTGTACTTAGAGCGGAAGGATAAGAGGCGTGCTATGGAGTTCATCCGGGCGGTAGGAGAGCCAATAGAGGAACAGAGGACTGGAGAAGGTCCGGAAGGTGAGAGTGAATGAGGACAGTTTATTATTCTCATATTATTATTCGCCTATATTATTATTGGCAGTGTAATTATTTTTAGGGTTGTATGTATTATTTGAAGGATAGTTTATTATTTAAGTTTGAAGGGGTAACAATAATAACAACAACGGTAAAAAATAAGCAACAAGAACAAGAATAATGTAGGAGGTGCAACAATGGAAGAAAAAAGAACTGCCGTAAATAAGGAAACGCAGGGTAAGGTTAAACCTTTACTTGGTACAAGTGGGGAAGAACCTATCCTGAAGTATATGAGCCTTATACACGATATGATTGATACTGCCGCAGAGTCATATAAGTATATACCGTCTATGCTAAGATTCAGGGATAAGGTGGAATTTAATAAAGCTTTTGGAAACTACATATATATTGTTCATTCCAAGTTACAGATTAACGGGCTCGTGGCAGGACGAATTGATATTAGTGCAAACACACACAAGGAGCGTAGAATGCTTGTTATAGTATCGGAATTCTCTCCCAGTTCCTATCTTGAGTATGAGAGGGGACTTAAACTTTTTGGTTTTAATGGGTTATCTCCAGACTTGTATGATGATCCTGACTCAAAGTTTGGGGATATTACAAAGAAAAACTTTGTAAAGCACTCTATATCGTTCAAAATACAGCCTATGGAGAAACAGGAGGAAAAGTTCGTAAAAGGTTTTCCGGATATTAAGAACTGGGAAATCATAAGGCTGATAGTAAGTAGGATATATCACGCTTTACCTGACTGGGAGAAGGAGCATTTTTCTATATTTGTGAAGTCATTTTTTCTATACCCCTGGAAGAATATACCAAAGAAGTATGATACTGAGGGGCATGTAGTGGGAGTGTGGGTAGACGAGAGAGCGGTAGGATTGTAAAATGAAAGTAGAATTGCTTACGCACGAACCACCGGCAGATTACAAAGTTAAAAATATTATAGGTGTGATTACTCATGTGGAGTCTTCCGGCATTGCGTTCTGGAAGGAGTTTTTCGTGAATATAAAGGATAAATGGGGTGGAAGAAGTGGAACGCTTAACAGTGAAATACAAAGAACGGTTACTGTTGCTTTAAATAACCTTGTGGCCAAAGCAAGAAGCATGGGAGCCAATATGGTATCTGGCATTAGAATACATACACAAGTTATTCCATCTGGGAAGAACAGGATTCTCCAAGTCACAGTATATGGAACGGCGTTATTTGTAGAGAGAAAGGGAGATAGTGTGCAGAGAGAAGACGACTTCAACATTGAGGAAATTATAGGAGATGACAGTGTTTAAAATTTTAATCTTAAAGGAGGGGTAATATGGACCAAGAAACGCTGAGAGAATATATGTTTAAAGAGGTTGATGTGCTTCAGGGCATTATCAACCGAATGGGATTCAATTCGTTTATGATTAAAGGTTGGACAGTTACGCTGGTTGCAGTTACATTACTCCTGAAGGCAAGTGATAAGCAGCACGCTATGCTTGCCTTTATTCCACTATTGGTCTTCTGGGGTCTGGATGCGTATTTTCTCTGGTTGGAAAGAAAATTCAGAGATCTGTATAAATGGGTTATTGAGAATAGGCCGAAGGGTAATGCAGAGAAACTGCTTGATGTAAATCCGAATGATAGGGAAAGAATAAGACCCCAAACTTTTAATTTTTGGGCAGCATTCTTTTCGTTTACTCTTATAGCATTCTATTTGTTGCTATTTGCTTTGACTCTAATATATGTATTTTGTTTTTGAGCAGGAGGTAAGATATGGCATTTGTTAAAAGGTCATATTTGGAAAATAAAGCGAGGGACGTCGCTCTTGAAAGTTTGGTAGAGAGCCATATTAAAAAAATAGCTTCAGCAGCTGAGTTAACTGTCTTCCTATCACATAGTCACGACGATGCAGATCTTGCACGAGGTTTCAAAAATGAAATGGCGTCATACGGAATTGACGTGTATATTGACTGGGAAGATTCCACTTTACCTAAAACACCCAACAAGGAGACTGCTGAGAGAATTAAAGAAAAAATTAAACAATTAGACGTGTTTATTTTGCTTGCAACAGAAAATGCTCTTGATTCTAAATGGTGTCCCTGGGAACTTGGAGTGGCGGACAGTTTAAAAGGACCGGATGATATTCTCATCCTTCCAATAGTGAAATATTATGACGATGAATTTAAAGGGAATGAATACTTGCAGCTTTATAATAGGGTTATACAGAGAGGAAATGGCGAACTCTGTGTTATGAAACCGACACAGAGAACTTTCTGTTTCACAACACTCCGTCAATTCTTACAGGACAGAACGACAGGCGGACACTTAAAGAGACTGTTGGGTTAGTGATAATGGGTAGTTATCAAACCCATTTTTATGGGTTTTCAAACATTAACAGTTGGACACATCTGCGGACTGAGGTGTGCGATTTATCGCACCTCCAGCCTCAGTCTAACAAACCCCTACTCCCAGCCCTATACCCGGGGCTGGGAGTTGTAGAAATTGAGATGATGAAAAAGGAGGTGTTATGAACTTATTGTTCGTATTTGTTACGGCTTTGAATTTTAATGTTTTCGGAGAAGTCGGTGCCAGAGTTGATTCACAGAACACGATTGTAAATACAAGATACATCATGCTTAATGCAAAGGCATCTACTAATAGCACAGGAGCGTATCTCTGGTATGACCTATGGAACAGAACACTAAGTGAAATGTCATTTGACATTTCAGCAGGTTCTACAATTCTCTTTAAAGCAGGCTACTACACGCCATTGATAGGTTATATGGCTCCTCAGAAATTGCCGGAGAGAGTGGTTGAGACAACGCCTTATTTTATAGCAAATAACAATCTTGACGCTCCACGCTTTGGAGCAGATGGAAGATTGTTCTTCCTGTACAAGGATAACATACTTGGTTTTATGGGAGGAGTTGCACTTGATTCTGCATCTGTGAAGGGTAATAAGACATATTTGGGGAAGCTGGAGATATTAAATCATGTGTATAATACTCTCTTTGGTATGACAGGAATATACAGACAGGAGGATTCCCTTATCACAGCCAATATATATGTTAAAACAAAGGCTTACTTTTCTACTCTGGTAATAGAGGGGTTTTACAATGAAAATGAGAACGGAGCGTATGCGGAGATTACTGCAAGCACACTTAATAACTTTAATGTTATTGTGGGACGCTTGGAATATGACAGAGATACAGTGGAGAGAAAAAGATTTCTCGCAGGAGATATTGTAAATGTATCGGATATTATAAAAATTGGCGTCTTTTTGTGTAGAGAGGAAACTGAATCTAATGTATATCAGTACGCAGAAGTCAAGACCAATCTTGTCTTCAGGTTTTAATACTTTATCTCTCTGGTCATTGCAACCCTCCCAGAGAGTAGCCCCCCGATTTTATGGGGGGCGTTTGAGTTTTGAATAAAAGGAGGTATTTTGTGAATAGATATGATTTTAAAGACTTGATTGATGACTTAAACTTCTTATTGAAGATGCCACGAATAAAACGGTCAGATGTTCCGAAAATAAAGGATGAATTAAAAACAGAAACATTTAAGAATTACCTTGAAGTAATATGGTTATCCAAACCCGAGACCGCCTTTGAAAGTGTTTTTGATGTTTTCCTGAGTGTTGTAGGGATTAAGGGTAATATCCCGCAAGCCAGTCTATCGGATGGATGGGTGGACTACGAAGTTAATATGTATGGCAGCAATCCTGTGGGGATAGAAGTTAAGCCTCTGTTTGTTAAAAAAACTACCCAGGGGATAGAACTTCAGAGGCTGGAAAGTATTTTAGACGCTTACAGCAAGGAGTTTGAGAAAAGACATAGTAATCAAATCACGAAGTATTTAGACAAATACGATTATGTGATACTTACCAATGGAGAACATGTATATTACTTCAATAGAGAAGCACGGTTTGATTTTAAGCCTTTTAATGAAGAACCTTTTGTTCAGTTTATAGAGGAACTGCGAGCAGTACGCAATCCCTGGGAACTTGCACGAAGAAAAGAAGATGAAAT
Organism: Caldifarciminota bacterium; assembly: GCA_027038175.1. Classification (GTDB taxonomy): domain Bacteria; phylum Hydrothermota; class Hydrothermia; order UBA1063; family CAJXJZ01; genus CAJXJZ01. Next base: position 22,637 of record JALVYB010000023.1, read on the forward strand.
TCCCAAAACAGATCTGGATGAAAGGTTTTTCAAAGACCTTTCTAACTGGTACAGTATGCTCGATAATGTAAAATGGGAGGGAAAACCACAAGAAATAGAGGAATTTAAGATCCTACTCCTTAACAAGTTTATATTTATTCAAACCCTTGAAGATTACTCGCTTGTACCTTTTAAGATACTTCAGGACACCTATGAAGACAAAAAGAGAAGGTGGGTAGCAAAGGGTAATGCTACCGTTCTGAAAGAATTTTTTAATGAAATAAATGGATGGTTTTACAGATACTATGATACAGAGATCTTCAGAAGAAGCATCTTTGAATTCCTTGAGAGATCGGAAGATAATTACAAGAAGTTTATGGACACTCTTGAGATTATACTGGGGTTTGGAAGGTGGGAAAGAGCACACGGAATGGGATTGACTTTTTATAACTTCAGGCAGATAGACGAAGATATTTTTGGTAAATCCTATGAGATGTTCCTTGCAGAGAAGCGTAAGGAGGGTGGTATATTCTACACACCAAAAGAGATTACTAATTATATGGCAAAAAATCTGGTAAGAGAGGTATTTGGGGAAATTAAAGAAAGACTTATTGATGCGATTAATAATAAGAGAGACTTTCAAACAGCAAAAAGTTTGGCCGAACAATTAACTAATATTGCTGTTATAGACCCCGCATGTGGTAGCGGATCGTTCTTAATCAAGGTTTTGAGAGAAATATATGAAGTGTATAAAGAGATAGACGAAAAGACTGCCTGGGCGGTGAGTCATAATCTCTCGGAAGTGGTAGATGAGCCTCTTAATATTAGACAGCAACGGGAGCAGACTTCTGAAATACGGGAAATGCTGGGTATTAGCGAGGGCGGTAGTAGGAGTAAGAGGCGACTCATTGCACAGATTATGTTAAGACATATATACGGGATTGATATTGACGAAAGGGCGGCCGAAATAGCAAAAGTCAATCTATGGAAAGAAGCAGTTAAACTTAATCCTGGTTCTTTTGTTTACAACGAACTTAAAGAGGATGATCATATCCTGCCTGACCTTGAATTTAATATTGTGGTGGGTAATTCATTATATACTTTACCTGAAGCAGAAATATTCAATGCAATCAATGAGAACGAAGAATTAAAGGAACATGTAAGAACTATAATGGATGTAAGAAAACAGTATGTTATCAGTCCCTATGAGCCTGAAATACTCCAGAAGGGTATGGAGGCAAGACAGAGGTTAAGAGAGTATTTTAAGGGAGTACTTAACGAAAGATGGGAACTTGCCCCTCAGTTAAATAAGCCTGTGTTTTATCCATTAGAATTCCCGCATCTTTACTTTAATGAAGATGGTACTCCAAAAGAAGACAGGGGTTTTGATGGGGTAATTGGTAATCCCCCCTGGGAAAATATAAAGCCTTTCAAGAAAGAGTTTGCAGCACACTATCCAGAGATTTTTGGTCAGGTGAGTAAGTATAGTATTTCCGGAAAAGAATTTGAGAAACAGTTTAAGAAGATTTTACAAGATAATCCTGCTGTTGGAGAATTGTGGGAAGATTACCAGCAGAGCATTGAACAATTTGGTAACTACTTAAAGGGTATGTATAATCTTCACGGTAAAGGCGATATATCTTACCAAAAATTCTTTATGGAATTAGCACTCCGTATATTCAAAAAGACAATCATAATACTGTTACCTTCAAACTTCCATACTGATTTGGGCGGTAAGGATTTGAGGTCATACGTTCTTGATAACCATTCATTGAAAGAGTTAATAAGTTTTGAAAATAGAGGTAAAAGATGGTTTAAAGATGTTCATCCTCAATTCAAGTTTGATATAGTTTACGTAAAAAGAGAACATTCAGATTCTCCATTCCATGCACGGTTTTATGTGAGAGAATGGAACGAGGTAGAAAAAAAGTTTGAGTACCCTGTTGAAATGATTACTAAAATATCACCAAGAGCAAAGACTATAACTGAATTCTTGGATCCAGTACACATCCCCTTGATAAGGAAGATCCGTGATGAACATCCGTTACTTTATGAGTGGGGGGTAAGTCTTTGGAGCGAATTTCACATGACAAATGATAAACACTTATTCCAGCTAAGACCAACAGAAACAACACTGCCGCTTTACGAAGGGAAAATGATACACCAATATAATTCGCAGTACGGCAGCCCACAATACTTTATAGAAGAACAGAAAGCAAGAGAGAGGCTAATCGGGAAAAAGATAAATGGTGAAATAGTAAGTGTAATTAAAAATGCTCTTGATGGTATGCAGGACCTGAGTGCAAAGGCGAAGAAGGAATTAAGGACACGGTTACTGAAAGAGGCACATGAAAAATTTGAGTCAAGAGAATGGCTATTAGATTATGAAGTACCGAGATTTGCGTATAGAGCAGTAGCATCATCCACCAATGAAAGGAGTTTAATTGGTGCTATCTTGCCTCCCAGGGTATTCGCAGGGAACTCCTTAATAATGTTAAAGCAATTCTCCTATGAGTTTAAAAATGAGACTAATACAATAGAACAGATTCCCTTAGATGCCTCTTTTAATTTATACTTGCAGATACTCTGGAACAGTTTTGCTCTTGATTATTATATACGGCAAAGAGTTTCGGCAAATATAAATATATTTTTTGCAGAAGAACTCCCAATTCCTAAGTCCTCCATCTACAATCACCTTGTCAACTTTTCTAAATCCCTACAACGGATGACCGAGAACAATAAGCCCAATCTCAGAAAATGGAGGGCTAAAGTAGAGTGTATAATAGCCCGAGATATATTTGAGTTAGATAGAAGCGATATGGAAACTATACTTAAAACCTTTACTTATGGGAACATAGATGAAGAACTGAAAAGCATGATCTTGGAGGAGTTTGATAAATGAGTATTCTCTTATTACTTCTCTCCCTCACTCTCCAGGGTAGAGTAGTTGGTGTTTATGATGGTGATACCTATACCCTGCTCGTTGGCCATCGACAATATAAAATCAGAATGGCAGATATTGATGCTCCAGAAAAGCATCAGCCGTTCGGTAAGAGGTCAAAACAGGCTCTCTCAGGGTTGATATTTGGCAAGGATGTTAAAGTGGTGGTAAAGAAAAAGGATAGATATGGGAGATATATAGGGGAGACCTATGTAGGCGATGTGTGGGTTAACAAGTATATGGTTTGTAATGGTTACGCCTGGGCGTATAGAAGGTTTCTAAAAGGAGAGAAAAAGCGAATTTTCCTGGACTGTGAGGAACACGCACGGGAGAATAAACTCGGGTTATGGAAATTACCACCAGAGCAATGCATAGAACCAGAGGAATACAGAAGAATGCACAAAAGACACACCTATAAAAAAAGAGAGTACCGTAACCACAGCAGAGAAAACAGTAATACATCAAGCGCATCTTTTAAATGCGGTACCAAGACAAAGTGCAGCCAGATGACCAGCTGTGAAGAAGCAAAATTCTATTTGAATGTATGCGGCGTTAAATCCCTGGATAGAGATGGAGATGGAGTACCTTGTGAGAGGTTGTGCGGGGGATGAATGATTTAGTAAGGAGGGAGTATGAGAGTTAAAGACGCTACTCTTAAGTTTATAAGAGACACAATAACTGGAGATGGGCAAATATCTCCCTACAAGTCAGGCCCACTATTGGTAGAATTCTTTAATAAGTTTGGGTTTAGTGATACTTATGGTCGGGGGTTCCCTTCTCGATGGCAATTTGCTCAAGAAAGGTTGGAGATCTTAAATGAAGAAGGGCGGATAGACGAAGTACTCAAATATTATTTGGATCCTATAAACTGGGTGGATAAGGAAGCAGAACTTGATACAATTGTGAAGAAGTTAAATAAATATTTGAAGCATGATGGCTATAAGGTAATAATAGATGAAGATAGAGGAGTGCTAATTGTTGATATAAAGAAAACACTGGCCACACCTAAAGTTCCCAAGCAACTGACACAAGAGAGTATTAATGAATGGTTAGACAAATGCAGTAATAGGATAAATTCCGGAGATTATTCAGGAGCCATAACAGCTGCTCGTTCTTTACTTGAGACATTTCTCTTGTCTGTATATTCCCAAATAAAGGGAGAAGAATATAAATTTAATGGTGATTTACCAAAGTTGTTTAAGGAAGTGCTTAAAATATTGGGTTATACTGTAACTCCAGATCTTCCAGGCTCTACTAAAAAGATACTTAATGGATTGCATACTACGGTGAATGGGATTTCTGAGCTAAGTAATGAGTTGGGAGATAGACACGGTAAATCAGACTTTAAAGAAGTTCCAAAAGAGTATGCTGAGCTGTTTGTGAATGCAACAGTGGTTATTATTAATTTTATAGCAGTATTGAGTGAGAAGATACAGAAAAATGCTTCTTCAGAGTAAGTTATACAATGCCCTTCAAAGCGATTCTTAATGGCAAGCCAATAATTTCCCTGGATTTTACAGACCAGGAGTGGGAACAACTTAGGAATGACGTTAAGAAGGGTAAAGTAGAATTAAAACTTCCCTGTTGTGGCGGTCCTGCATATCTTAGAACAAGTAAACTCGGAACAAAGCATTTTGTCCATAAAAGAGGGCATAGGTGTAAGAATTGGAAGCCTGAGAGCCTTGAGCACATGCGGTTGAAAGAGATAATTTATAGAGTATGCGTACAGGAGGGATGGGAAACAGATGTGGAACGCATTATGCCAAGTGGTGAAATAGCAGATGTGTACTGTGAGAAGGATAGCAGGAAAATAGTTTTTGAGGTGCAGTTAAGTTACCAAACACTGAATACCTTTAGGGAAAGGCAAAAAAAGTATATAAACGATGGAGTTAGGGCTTATTGGTTGTTTAAACCACCAAAACGGGATTCATATATTTATTTTAATCCTCCAAATAAGCAATTGCCTATTTTCGCTTTAGAGATAGACAAAAATAGTAGCGACTTTCAAATTGAAGTTGCATCTACTATGCTCTCTGTTGAAACATTTGTGAAGTATGTATTGGAGGGCAGGATTAGATTTAAAGATAGAGTGGTACACAGAAAAACTAAGATTATAGTGGATGTGTATAAGGCAGCCACTAAGTGTTGGAAGTGTAAGCGTGTCATAAATGTAGTGTTTCCTTATTCTGACGAATATGTGTCATGGTCATGGTTTGGAATGTCTAAGGAAGAAGAAGCGATATGGCGGCAAATAGCAAAATTGCAGAGACAGGGAGTTAGGTTCTTTGCTAATGTTGGACCTATTAAGTATCGTTATAGTAAAACTGTCGGTGAAAAATATTGGATGAACACCTGCAAATACTGTGGAGCAAAAATAGGGAACTTCTTTCTGAAACACGAGATAATTCCTGAAGTCATTGAAGATGAATATCTACCTCAAATTAAGATAGAAGTTAAGCTTTCCCATCCAATAGACATCTTTGTAAGTGAGGCGAAATGGTACATTGTAGAGAAGAAATAGTAATATGTACCAAAACGGGGAAATACGCATAACATATCACCCTTGACATTTCACTCGATGAGATTTAAATAATAGGTAGTAAAAACCAAACAGGAGGTTCACCATGAAAGATTTTAAAGATAACTTCGACTTCTTTAGTGTATCCAGACCAGGTAAAAATGATGTAATAGCTGGATTCAAAGGCTCAAATATTCACATACATGCTGGATTAGATTGGAACAGGAATGAAAAGTATTTAAGCATCACAGATGAAAGTTATCCCGTAGGAGACCCGAGACGAAATGTGTTTCACAAATCCTGGTCTATATTCCAGCCGTCACCTATAGATGGTATGTTGAGAGAAAATCCAGCAGTCAGAAGGGAAATAGATGGGCTCAACAGTGCTTTCAATATCATTGATAACCTTCTGGACAAGTAGTTTATAGGGGGTAAAATGGCTCAGATATTCGTATCACATAGTAAAGAGGATAAGGAATTAGTTCTCTTCTTTTCACAAGCATTCAAGGGTACTAATGTGAATCCCATTTTTGAAGAATTTAAGCAAATTACGTCTGGTACAAGAACTCCTCCAAAGGTATTGCGGGATATAGAAAATTCCAATGCTGTGTTTGTGATACTTAGCCATAATGTGCACAGAATACCATATACTCGGGATTGGGTAGTCTGGGAAGCGGGGGTTGGGAAAAATAGAGATATTTGGGTGTTTGAACCTTATAGAGATTTAGGCAAGATTCAAGTGGCAATACCTTATCTCAGGCATTATGTAGTATTTGGACTTAACGTAGCCTGGTTAGAGTATATACGAAATATTATTAAGTCCTATGATGACTCTCACGTACTACCCACAATCTTTGCTGGGGCCGGTTTGGGGGCAATGTTATCAGAGAAAAAGAAAACAGAGGGAGCAGTATTGGGTGGTGTTGGAGGTGCCATTGCAGCCTCTCTTTTAAATAATCAAAAACCTGAAGGAATAAAGGTGAAGTGCCCTAAATGCTATTCAACGTATAATATTCATATTCCCAATAATCTGTACGCCTTTAGGTGTCCGGTGTGCAATAGTGTGTTATAGTGTGTTAAGGACAAATAGATAAAATATCGGCCGAACTCAAATCACCGGTCAACTAACTATTCTCAGCAATGTAAAAAATATCTTCGATCTTCACTCCAAAGAATCTGCTCAGTTTAAATGCGAGCAGGAGTGAGGGTGTATATTTCCCTTTCTCTATGGCTATTATTGTTTGCCTGGAGACTCCAATTTCTTTTGCAAGTTTTTCCTGGGTAATGTCTCCTTTCTTTACCCGCCATTCCTTGAGTTTATTCTTAATCTTCATCTCCAAGCCCCTTTTTCATATAGTATAGCCCGTAAATACTCTGCATAAGCATGGTAAGAATAAAGGTTACCCAGATAATGCCCCATAGAGCCCATGCAGGAACAAGAATACTGTTGCCAGCATAAGGAGCCATGTAGTAAATAAGAAAAATAGAGAGAAACATCAAAACCCAGGTAATTCTGATTGAGTTCATCGTAACTTTTCTGTTTATTTTGCGTATCATTTCATCCTGTTCTTCTTTCAACTTCCTGCGATAAAGAGCAGAAGGTAAGGCTATAAAACCCAGGAGCCCAAATAATGTCATTACTGCGTACATATTCCCATGAGTTATTATAGCCAGGACTATCGCTACTATTATAATACTCAGGATTATCCCTATATTGATTTTCCATACTTTTTCATGGTATGTCATCTTTTACCTCCTGTTAAGCATACATTACATATTGTAAAGCATACATTACACATTGTCAAGTAATCTTTACATATAACCTGGGGGGGATTAAAACGCCCGTAATTACAGGAGAATATCCGGAAAACTCTTGACAAATCCCTTCCTTCCCCTTATAATTAAAACATAATGTATATTATGTTTTATTTTAAAACAAAAGAGACCACCATATACGCCAGATTGCTAATAATACAAAGATTACAGACGGTCATATTTTCGTATTATTATAAAGTTATGTTGCATTTTCAAAAGTCAGTAAAATGGTTATGAAAAATTATCAAAATACTGAAAGACTGAACTGTGGGTATGAGGGAATACTCAATGACTTCGTTAAGTATTTATGGCAATACTTAAATACTAATTTAAGTCTTTCAGTTAAAATTCAAAGTAGTAAATATGTCATGACGGCACTTTGTAAATGTTCTAAAAGGGCATGTTTTGAATCCATCATAACGGGAGGGTGGTAATATGATAAAAATCGACATAGATGGCTTTAAAAAGCATCTTGAAAGTCGACAGGTATCTAAATATACCCTTGAGTCTTATTTGAGCGATTTAAGGGCATTTATGGACTTCCTTTCTAAACATCCAGAGATAAATACCTGGACTGATGCTATTGAGTCCTGGTTATCCTCTGAGGATATTAAACCGAGTACCGCAAAGAGACGGGCATCCTCTTTGAAATCATACGCAAGGTGGCAGAAAATAGGTGAAGTGCTGTCTTATACTTTTAGATGGGGTAGAGAGGTTAATCTTCCAAAGGTTCTTTCAAGTGCTGAACGGAAGAAGATAGAAGAAGCAGCAGAGAAATACGGTAGGGACCATGCAGACCTCTTGTTACCAACAGCAGTATTGCTTATGAGCAGGCTTGGATTGAGGATCTCCGAAGTGGTGAATTTAGGAATCAAGGACATTAACCTTAACAATATGACCATAAGAATAAGAGGTAAGGGTCAGAAAGACGCTGTATTACCTATACCAAAGGGATTAAAAGCAAGACTAAAACTCGTGTATAAGATGCTCGGCAACTCCAATGCAGACCCTGAGACCAGGATATATCCATACCACAGGACAACCTTATGGAGAAAGATAAAGGAGATAGGAAAGATGGCAGGAGTGGAATTAACTCCACACACATTGCGACACACAGCGGCAACTGAGATGTTAAAGAGGGGAGCAAACTTGAGAGTGGTCCAGAAAGTACTAAGACACTCCTCAATAGCCACTACACAGAAATATACGCATCTGACAGTGGAAGATATAAGAGAGGAGATGGAGAAGATTGGGTGGGAGTGAGGGGGGGATGAAAGTAATGGCTGTAGATCCTGCTCTAAAACACACAGGCATTGCTATTCTTGAGGGTGAAAAGGTAATTGCATTGTATCATCTCAATGCAGGCAAGGAGGTAGATTAGATGGCATACAAGGTTTTGAAGAAAGAGGAGATAACGGAGACAAAGGATTACTGGGGCATACCTGCTCCCAAGGTGTATGATGCAGCCATATACGAAGACACAAGAGCAAACGGTATTATATTTGTTAGATTTGATGAGTTCTGGAAGGTTTGGAAATATAGAACAAATAAAGGAGGATGGGCCAAGATAAAAGACAGAGAGATAATTGAGCAACTCAACAATATTACAGATAAGGGCTAATACTTTTTTTGTAGTATCAAAAATAGTCTTTTGTGTTAAGCGACTATCTCCCTTATAATAGTTACATGGACAAAAAACGACTTGCAAAGCAGATAAGAACTCTCACAAAAGGAGCTATTTCTTACTCCAAAGCATATAAGGTTGTAGATGTTTTCATTGAAGTAGTAAAAGAAAGACTTGCGAGAGATAGAAAAGTAGTGGTTACAGGTTTAGGAACGTTTGAGGTCAAATGGCGTAAAGCAAGAAAATCTCACAATATCAACACAGGGAAAATACAAACTGTTCCAGGGCGTTATTCGATTCGTTACAGACCGAGTAAAAGATTAAAGGAATTTATAAAAAAATTAGATGATGAATAATAAAAAAGGGGAATCCCACCATGTAAAGTAGGGACTCCCCTTTCATTCTCTATTCTTCTACTTCCTCACCACTTATTTCTTCAACATCCTTTTCCATAGGCTGTATTCTTCTTGCCACAATTTCAATGACAGTTTTCTTGTTGCCATTGCTTTCATATTCCCGGCTACGAAGTCTTCCTTCTACAAATACCGCCATTCCCTTTCTTAGCTTTTCTTTCGCATATTCGCTTCCTTTCCCGGCAAGCAGCACATTGATAAACAAAGTTTCTTTTTCCCACGTATCTCCCTTTTTGTAGTGCCTGTCGTTTGCCATCCTGGCGTAGAGTATAGGAGTACCCTTAATGGTATATCTTATCTCCGGGTCCTTTACCAGGCGACCGGAAAGGTTTACCTGATTTATACTTGGCATTTTTAACTCTGCCATATCGCACCTCCTATTTTTTAAAGACCTTTAAAAAAGTAGTTGATTCCCTTATTTCCTCTGGTTCAAGTACAGCAAATTTGTAATTCCCTCCCCACAATACATTCGGGGGATATTTCTTATGAAGATAATTTTTACAGGTATTTTCAAAATCCTCTCTATTCCACGCAAACCATACGGGGTTTGTCCTTCTTAGCTGGTTGTAAGTATCTACAACCGCTTCTATTTTCTCTAATGCTCCTTCACTGTACATGTAATCTATCGCCAGCTCTCCTTCATTATCCCGAAATTTGATTTTAAGCCTTCCCGCAGGCATTATACGTGCCAAGAAGTGACGCTCTGTTATATGTCTGCCCGAAATAAGGTCAATATAAATATTTAATGCGTATGCTACTCTTTTTGAGTCTCTAAAGGATATAGAAAGTATAAGAGGTCGTGCTTCGACATCCCTGGAAAAAAATGTATGAAGAATAAGAACTCTGATGCTATCCATGTCAACTTCGTATGCGTCCTCAAGCCCTTCTACAACCACAGAACTCCATTCTTCCGGGTCTACATACCCCTTTATCTTCCTTCTCATTCCTTAACCTCCATAACAGAAGGAACAAATACTATTTTCCCATTCTCATCAACAATTTTATCTCCCGTCGGCAGTAGTACTTCCACCTGGTTAAGAAGATTAAAATGTGCAAATGGACAGGGTATCATATCTGATATAAGAAGAAGCCCAGTTCTCTCGCAGTATATGTGCCCATTTTGCTGTTTATAATAAGGACACTTCATACAAAAGTCTATAGATATGCTTAATGGCATATCACCAATCATACCCACCCTCCTGTTTATGTCCAAAAGACTTATAAGTCCCCTCTATAACAAACCTGCCTTCCATGATTAATTTATGGAAATAATCTACTGACATAAGTGAGTAGTATATTCCTTTACAATTCTTAATACACTCTCTCAAGATTTTATTGTTCAGCCTTTTGCATTTCCATACTGCGTTTTCCGCATCACGGACGATGAATTCCTCGGTTTTACTTGTCGTCATCATCACTCCTCATTACGATTCCTCATTACGATTTTTCTGCCCTTTAAAGTGTAAGTTTCCTTCGCTGTTCCAGAGTTTTTTTCATGTTCTTCAGTATCTGACTTCTTACCATCAATGTATGTAGCCCTATTAATCCTGTCAACCCGGATCAGTATCCATAAAACTATTCCCCCTATAACCCAGTAAACAATTGGGCTAACCATTTTCTACCTCCTTGTTTATAACAATCTTCCTTACCCCCACTCCTTTAACTCTTACAAGTTTGGGGAGTTTTTGTAGGTCTTCCTCTAAAGACGTCTCAAGATGCTGCATTATTTTTCTCACTCCGCTTGGTAACTCCTCATACTTCACTGTTCCTTGGTCTACCATCTTTTTTAGCTCCCTAAGCCTCTTTGAGATCTCCCGGTCCCCAAAGATATTAAATTTCTCCAGGGCATTAATTTTCTCGCTGATCTTTTGGAAAGTATAATTCACTGATGGGCCATGCACTGTGTCTTCCATTAAAATAAACTTCTCCATTCGCTGTATGAAGTCGTTAATAGTTGCTATTATCTGTTTCTTATACTCTATCTTCATTTGAAGGAGGGCTTCCTCAAGCTCACTATGAACCCTATCCTCATATTCCCGCATCATCTGATTTATTCTATTCTCATGTTCCCTCAGAATCTCAAGTTCTTTTACTGCAAACCTTACAGCCCTTCGTCTATTAATAGATTTCAGAGAAAGAGGAACTGCATCCATATAAGACCAGGAAAATGCAAACTTGCCACTGATAAACTCCATAGTTGGCACCTGCTCCTCCAGGACATCTCTCAGGTGTGGATACTTCTCTATAAGGCGAGTCCTGTAATCATCATACCTGCCCAGAAAATCTGACACCTTAGCATCCCACTCCTTCTTTAGAGAAGAAAGCTTATCTTCCAACTCAGGGACCAGAGAAAATGGGACGAATCTCACAGACTCTGAAGGTGCAAGTGGGTATCTCATACTTAACTCTATAACCCTATATCTTATTCTTCCGGCAAGGCTCTTAAATTTATCTATCTCCTCTTTTGGAACAAGGTATTTAAAACCGAGCCTTACAAGTCCATCAGGGATCTTTTCTATATCGACGCCCATCTTCTCCAGGTCTGACTTCTTTAGGATAGTCTGGCCACTCCAATGAGTAAGTTTAAGGAAAAGGAGAACTCCCTGGCTGATTTGAATTTCCGCTTGAGAAAGGGAGCCAATTTTCCCTTCTCTTTTACGGATTTCCTGTCTAATCTCATCTGCTTTCATTGGCCCACTTCCCAAATATATACTCTCTTTCTTTCCTTATGCACTCCTCTCTGCTCGGGCTCTTTGCTATCACTTTACCGGTGGCAATCTCAGTGGCAACCCAGACTTTCTCCTCGTTAGAAAACTCTACCTGAGTTACCCGATGTATCTCTGGCTCTCCAAGGTCCAATAGCGGTAATTTGTCTGTGTAGAGAGTCTCAATAGTACCGGAAGGTGTGATTCTTACCACCCACTTTTCCATGTCTCACCTTCCTGCTTGTTTTTCTGAGAGTAATCTACTTCATAGTATTCTGGTTTCAGCTTTCTATTCTTCTTTCCATCGAATATCATTTCCAGGAACTGTGTGGCATCAACACAGCTCTTGCCCTTGAATCCTTCCGCTTCTATTTCAATTTCTCCCTCTGGAGTAATTTTCACTATTATCTTCTTCATTTGCTACCCTCCTAATAGATGTTTATTTCGTACACTAACTCGCCGTTTTCTTTTCGCTTAGCAGTGTAGGCGTAACCTCTGTTTTTAAGCTCGTGTTCTATTTTCACTGCGGCAAAAGCGGCCATTAACTTCCCGAGATTACTATCACCCTGTCTGAAGTGCTTTGAATAAATGATGCTATCGCCTACAAACTCATAGTACTCCCCATTCCTTTTCAAACCTAAGAGATTATGCCCCACCCTGTAATCAACGGAGACTTCGTCATTGAAGTAACCCGTTATCTTGCCGCCTTTGTTGAGTTTGTATCCAAGTCTCTCTACCGCCTCTCTGAATAAATCAATATCACTGGCTTTTATTGTGAAATTAGTTATCCTTACGATATGAGACATTTCTCCCCTCCTGTTTTTGTATTACGCTGGATATTATGACTATGACCACATAAGATACAGAAGCAGCTAATATTCCAAGTAATATTGCCGCCATGTCAGTAAGAGATCCTCTCATAGAGTAGTATCCAGCAAATATTATAGCTGTTTGAAGTAATACCTGAGCAAACAGTACCCAAAGAGTACGGGATAGGGTTATTGGCCACATACCTATAACCATTGCGAGTGTGAGTGCACCTACCAATCTATTAGCAGTTACCAATGTTATAACCAATAAAACAAGTGCGACCACAACTATCAAAGCAAGGAACACTTTATAAGATAGAGAGCTTTCCATCCTCATTATTCCGTTCCTCCATGACTTTCATTTATCTTTATTCTTCTTCCACCTTTTGCTTTTTCCACTTCCCTCTTACTCGCATATCTGGCTCTGCCTTCTGCAAATTTTCTTATCTCATCCAGCTCACCTTTCGAGATCGATGACTGCGGCCGCATCTCATTGATAACATCCTTTATGACTTCCTGGTTCATGGTCACCCTAACCGGTATGTCATCAATACCAGTTAAAGGTCTTTGTAATTCCTTATTTTGAATCGCTCCCATAAAGGCTTTGAATTTAGCCTCTATGATTACCTGCTCTATCTCCGCACCTGAATATCCGTCTGTAAGTCGCGCAAGTTCATCAAGATCAAATCTTGCAGGATTCTCTCCTCTTTTCCTGAGATGCACCGCAAATATCTGCTTCCTTTCTTCCTGGCTGGGAAGATCTACAAAGAATATTTCGTCAAATCTCCCCTTTCTAAACATCGCAGAGTTCAAAACATGAAAATCATTCGCAGTAGCAAAAACGAATATCGGTGCCTTTGTCTCCTGCCTCCAGGTAAGGAAAATGCCCATTATTCTCCTGGTAACTTCATGGGTATCAGCACCACCACCAAGCATTTTATCAATCTCGTCAATCCAGAGAATAACAGGTGCTATCGCTTCTGCAGTTTTAAGAGCCAATCTCGTTCTTTCCTCTGATTCTCCTACATATTTTCCAAACATTTTGGAAAGATCCCATCTTAAAAGTGGTAAACCAAATTCCTTAGAAGTAGCCTTAGCAGCAAGTGATTTACCTGTTCCTGGTATTCCAAAAACCAATACCCCTTTAGGAGGTTCAATTCCCACTTTTCTCGCTTCAGGCAAGAACCCCAGTTTCCTTGTTCTAAGCCACTCTTTTAAAACATCGAGTCCACCTATGTCTTTCATACTTTCTTCAACTTCTATGTATTCCAAGATTCCGGATTTCTTTATTACCTGTTTCTTCTCTGACTTGGCGAGAGCCACTGCTTCTTCACCTATACCCTTATTACCGTAAAGAGCTATCACTTTCGCAAATGCTGTCTCTGCCTCCTGTTCTGTGAGCCCCGTTACTGCATCAACCAGTCTGTCAATATCAACATTCACTTTTACATTAATCCCATCGTTCCTGAGATTCTCAACCATTCTTTCAAAGAGAACTCTGAGCTCCTCTCTGCTGGGTAATGGAAAGTCTATTACTACAAAATCCTTCTCAAGATAGGGTGATAGCTTCAGCACCGGTGAAAGGACCACTATGCTCCATCCTCTCTCCTTCACTTTTGCAAGGGTATCTGTAAGTTTTTCTATGATGCGGATATCCTCCATAAACAGAGAAAAATCTTTCAATACGAAAATCATTTTCTGACTGGGCTTAAACTCGGACCCTTCCTCTATCGCAGACAGAGCTGCAACCGGATCTCCTATATTTATTGAACGAGGCACATCCTCTCCCGATATTGCAGTAAACCCGCTGTTGAAGGACCACATCCATACAGGGTATCCCGTCGAGACAAGAGACTCCACCACTCTACCCCGCTCATGCGAGACTATATAAATTCCTGGCTGTCCTGCGTCCAGATACAGCCTAATTTCCTGCGTTACGGGTGATTTGAGTAATTTTTCTATTCTTTCCATGCAACCCTCCCTTTTCCACAACAAAAATTATAATACTGTTTGGACATCTTGTCAAGACTTTTTTTGTAGTATCAAAAAAAGTATTTATGACAAAGGGAGCAAAATACTAAGTAAGACAAGATTTCTAAGGGGGATATACCCCCCTTAGAAAAGTGTTAACTGGACTTTCTTTGGTGTTGAGTTTTTCGACAGGGCACCCTGCAAATTTCCGCCATTCTGTGTTTCAGCAAGTTCCTTCTCAAGATCCTTTTTGAATTTCGTAAAGGATTTCCACCTGCGAAGACTTGCCGAGCGAAGCTTACGGAGAAAATCGTTCTTCTCTTTTTCCAAGTATTCTGATAACTTCTCCACACGAATATCTGGTGGGACATCCGTCCCCATGTACTCTCTTGCAAACTGCGTGGCACAATATAAGTAAATTTCCGTATAGTCGCTATTGAGTGGAGCCTCAAACGAGGCATTCATAAGGTACAGGACTGCTTCGGGGATAGTAGCTCTCTCTTGGAATTCTTCCCAAGACTGTTTTATTCTGGCAATGATAATAGCTTCCTTCAGGTGTTCTGGCATATCTTGATAGACCTTTCCAGGAAACACTATAGGTGCTTTAATCCGATAGAGTATACGTAGGGGATCTTCTTTACGGGCTTTAATAATATTTTTTATTTCTTTCATTGTGGACCTCCCATGTAAGGGCGGGGAATATCCCCCGCCCCAATACTTCAACAGTGATAGTCTTGCAGAACTGGGAATGCTACGAATTTTATGGATTTATCTGTGAGGAAGGAATATTTGTCCGGTAGATGGTAGCTTGCATACAGTCCGCCGTTGTGGAGATTATAAAATATTGTAGCTTCAAGAATTGCGAGTTTGACATCCCATACCATGTCTTCTTTGTCCGCTTTCTGTCTGAGTATATCCTCTATCCTCCTTCCAATCGCTTTCAACTCTCTGCGTATATACTCTGAGAATTCCTTTTTGCTCACTACATAGACCACTCGCCCTTCTGCCTTGATTTCGTGAATCTCTGGCTTCATACCCGCTGGCTTGAAAAGGCTTTTGACTTCTGGAAGCACTGCCTCACCTGTAATTATATCTCCCAGCCAGTCTGCCATAGGGTCACATTGGACAAGTTGCTCATACTCCAGATCCAGAGAGGGTATATTATCCCTCTCAAGGTCTTCCTTGAGTTTCTGGAGACTTTTTACAGGGTATATACCATATACTTTTTTGTGTGACATCGTTGTGAACCTCCTGTTTGGTTTTAAAGGATTTATATAAAGTAAAACAGACAGAAGGGGCATAGCCCCCTCAGTCGTACAAGAAAAAGAGTATATCAGTTAACACGAGTAGCCTGTCATCAGGCACCTCTTTTGTAAGGTATGGCACTACATGGAAAGGATTTGTGAAAAAATTACGGTCTATATGAACCATAAGGATAAATGGATCAGTTGCAGCTACATTCCAGACGAACTGAGCAAATTCCTTCTTTGGTATTACATACCCTTCCCTACCATCTTTATCAGTAATTCTTTCCAGCTCCTTTAAATCAAGTGTTTCTGCTATTTCCTTTAAATGCTCCTCCTTTGAAGGGTATACATCAGATAGCTCTGAGCCATCTCCATCGTAGAATATACTCCAGAGTGTAGTCGCTGGCACGTATAATTGCAATTCTTCCAATCCCAGCTCCAGTTCAGTGAAGTGAGCCTCATTTATGGCATCCTTCTCAATTGTCTGGATTTTATATATCCTTCCCATGCTATCCTGTTTTTTCATTGCAGACCTCCTTGTTTGGTAGAGTAAGGGGGCTTTACGCCCCCTCCCCTATTCAGCTCCCTTTATTCTCTCCACAAGGGATTTGAGTTGTTCTACCTCTTTGTCCGCATCGTCTACCTGCTGGGATAACCACTCAGCGAACTTCTCAAGGAATTCTGGTAGTTGCCTTGCAACAGTTCTCCTACCATGCCTGCTCGCAACCGAAACATAGGCGTGGTAATCGCCGTGTAAATAGAAACCCACACCAGGTGTTCGAGTAGTAGATGCCAATTCCATTACTTCGTATTCATCAGTGTACCAGAAAGCACCATGCAGACACCCTACATTTGAACAAGGACCATAATTGCTGAAGGTCACGTTACCATAGGTGAACTTGATTTCGCCCAAGTCCTTGGTGTATTCATAGAGCAGGTCTGCCAGGTCATCCAGCATATCCCCTATTTTTGTTAGGGAGCTGTTGTATCTCTCTCCGTATTTTTTTATTTTTTCTACTATGTTACTCATTGTGGACCTCCTTGTTTTAGTGTTTTAGTTTAAAATTTACTAACACCCACAGTACTTATCTCTCCAATTCTCTATCTGCTCGATAATGCCTTTTGAAGTGTAAATATCAGTAATCTTATTAACCTCTCTTCCGCACTCCCAGCATACAAACTTCTCCGTCCTTCTCATTTTCAACTCCCAGAGGAATTTTTCTATATTGCTCGCCTCAAGCAGAACTTCAAGACTCGGTTCCTTTGTGAAATAATAATGGTCAACCGCATAATCGTCTATATCTATCCTGTAGCAAAAATACACTACGTATAGTAGTTTCTTGTAATCCGAACTCTCATACTTTATCACATGGGCCAAACCATCACATGTGATCTGTATGTGAGGGATTTTCATAGTACTCACTTCCTCGTAAGGTGTTCCTTTCTTTTCAAGCACATCCACTATCACATCTTGGGCATATATATAAGTTAGATATCCCCGCTGTTCACTCCACTTTTTCAGTTCTTCGTAGGTTTCAGGAGACATTATTCCTTTTTCTTTAAGTTCTTTCATTTTATCCATAAACATTCTTACCGACATTGTAAACCTCCTGTTTTTTATTTTAAAGGCACCCAGGGGTTCTCCCCCCAGGTGCTTTATTTATTCCTTCTGCCCCGAAGTTATTACAAAGTCTGATGTAGTATAATACTGGATGATTTCGTCAATGTCCTTGTCAAGGTACTTTGCGAGGTTCTCTGCTTTGGAGGGAGAGATCCCAACTATTTTGGCGGCTTCATCAACAGACACTTTTCCAGAGGCTATCAGTGAGATAAATTCCTCTATGGCAGATTTAGCAACCTTCCTCTTTTCGCTCGAGACTGTTCCCATCCAGATATTGTCTAAAACAATAGGTTCTTCTTGGTTTTTGAAGTATTCTCTCAGTCTATCAGATATAGCCTTTGATACCACGAATACTCTGGGCAAGTCTCCAGAGGAAATAGCGGTCTTCAGACAGCTTATCGCATAGGGGCAATAAAAACAAGCAGGCGAGACCACAGGTTTTGGATGATGGGCAACTTGCGGAATGGTCTGGAACTTTGCCTCCAGCAATTCCTGGACAAGGTTCTCTCTCAGTTTACGAATATCTCCAAGCGTATAGGTTCCAAGTGTTAGCATCCCCTTGTTAGTTCTATGAATTTTCAGGACAGCCATTTTCACATCTCCAATGAGTTCTTTCATCATCGAATAAACCACAGGAAGATAGCGTTCCAGTTGCCTTTTCTCCTTTTCAGAGATTTCATCTGAGTATCCACCTGTTTTATGGTCTATGATGGCGAGTACTTCATCCTTCACATATACCAGGTCAGGCTTAGCAACAAACGGAATTGGTAAATTCTCGTCCCGTAGCTCTATTTCCACCCATATCTTACTGCTTTCTACTCCTTTCAACTCACGCTTGAGAGTAGATTGAATTTTCTTTAGTGTGGTCTTAGGAATATCAATATTAAGTTCCGCTTTTTCATCCGTTTTATCTATGAAGCGCACCTTAATCCATTCGGCAATTTTTTCGTGAATCAGGCTCCCTGTCTCCGCAATAGGTGCAGGTGGGAGTTCTTCTGCAAGCCTGAATTCGTGCAGGACAAACTGTCTTGGACATGTTGCAAGCACTTCGAGGCTTGAGTGACTCAGATGGTCTATCACAAGACCATCTTCTATTTTTCTGGCATCGACTGCCGGTGCTTTTGTTGTTTGTTTTTGCATTGTGGACCTCCTTTTTTGTTCGGTTTTTAAAAAGGTAGTAAGACCATAATCGTAAGATTAGTAAGACAGCCCCGCCAGAGCGGGGCACATATTATTCCTGGTCTGAGGGGTGATATACCCTGTATCCTTCTTCTGCAAGCATCTCTGCCATGCAAGCACCACAGAGTACTTCCCCCCGTGCCAGGCATTTCTCTGCTTCTTCTTTGCTGTCAGCTAGGACATACATGCGGGAGGTTTCCCAGTTACACCCCCCGCATTTTGTCCCTTCTTCAACAGCGAACTCGTATATTTGCAAGCTCTTTTTATCCATTGTAGACCTCCTTTATTGAAACATTGCTTCTGCTCGAGAGAGATATGTTTTGAAATCTTGAGAATTATTTATACCGTGTGCCAGCCACTTGGGTAGAGCATTTCCATCTCCTATCACCCCTATCAGTCCTTTTTTCCTGGTGAAATACTTAATGATGAAGTCCCTGTCACCAGAAGATATGAGGGCATCTGTTATCACGAAAAGGAACTCTACACGAGACCCTGCATACACAACAGCGTGAGCAATCGCAGTACCACCACTACATACATCACGATGCACTCCTCTAAATCGAGGGACTTCTGTAACATTGTCATTGAATATGAATGCTTTTACCTCATTTCCACTCTTTTTTAGGAATTCCTGTAAGAGAAATGCAATTGAGAATGCGTGGTCTATTTTTCTCCCCCTATACATTGAACCTGAAATATCTACAAGAATCCCCACTTTTGCCTTTCTAACTGTAACCTTCTTGCTGAATATATCCAGACGACCTCTTAGAAATCTGGAATAGACATTCGTCGCACCAAGTCGTAGCTCTCCAGCCCTTTTTCTATCCTCCCATCCGATGGACATGATTTTTATTCTCCTGTATTCCTGCAACCATTCACGAAGAATGGGTTGTACCGGAGAATCCAAGAATTCTTTGCGAAGATTCACATCACCTTTTCCTACTCCCTTCAATATAACAGATATGTCCTTGCTCTGCTTCTCTATTTCATTCTCTGCATACCCGAAGACTTCTTGGGCAGACTGGATAATCTTCTCTATATCTTCCTCTCTTAGAGTAACATCTGCCATGTCTGACGTATCGGTATTATATTCATTGGCACCAGCACCACCCTCGTATTCTCCATCTTCTTGGTCAATGTCTTCTTCGTCTTCCTGTTCTGACTCCTGCTCATCTACATCTTCCGTATCACTTTCAGTGTTCTCTGTGTCATTATAGATCTCAGCATTCTGCTCATCGGCCTGATTTTCTCTGCCTTCTTCATTTTCTCCATTTTGCTCCTGCTCTTTCTGTTCATCACTATTTTCACCAAGTTCCTCAGTCTCATCCTCACTCTCATTGGAATTGTCACTATCCAATGAAGAATCTCCATCAATATCGGCTTCATCTGAGGAATCTTCAATATTGCTATCAACATCGTAACTACTTGTATTTTGGTGGCTATTCCGGTGCTGTACCGCATTCTGCCCCGGCTGTTCTGGAGGGTTGGGGGGATAAAAAAGGAGGGAAAGCATCTTGAACGCTTTGACTCTATCCCCGTTGCGAGCCACCATAAGAATCCGATTTAGCACATGGGTAAGAGGACCAAGAGCATTTTCCAAGGCAGACATGAAATCACTTATTACTGGATAGTTAGCAAGGGAGGGAACATCAAGAATTTCGGTCTTGAGGAGTAAGTATAACTCTGCTATCGTTCTTTGTTGCTTGAACACTTCCTTTTTCTCTTTGAGCGACTGGGCAATCTCTGAGACCTCTCTCAACAAGAAAATTGTTCTTATTCTTCTCCAACTATAGCCTCGTATGGTTATGTATTTATCCACAACTATGTCCTCTATGACATTAGCAACGCTCCTAACTTGCTCACGTTCCAAGTCAGGTCTTGCCTTGAGGTATTCATCGAGATAGTCAAAGGATTTTACCGCAATGTGTCCTATCTCGTGGAGTAAGGTTGCTATGGAAGAAAGAACATCTCTCGTATCCGCATCAGAAGAAGGAGGCAGTTTAATAATGTAGCCACCCCTAACTGAAGGATTGGGAGTAGTGTAAGGAACAGAGGAATCAAATCCGATTTTAACTTTGTAAGTATCAACATCCTCAAATCGGCACACCAGATCTTTCACCTGGTTGACAAGCTTCCTGTATCCTTCCACTGTCATCCTCCTATTTTCAGCTTTAACTCTTCCAAGACAGAGGTTGAATTAGAAAGCGATGGTAGTGCAGCAATTACTGACTCTTTTTCCGTCTGGTCGTCAAACAGGTGATTAACCAGGATTGTATAGGCTGTCTGCTCCCCTATCCCACTCGCTATAAGGTCTGCGAAAATCTGCGTGGCTCTGTAAGAAATTTCAACTCCATTATCTCTAAGGGAATTAACGAACCCGATAAATCTTTCAGCAGCTCCATCAGCAATACCTTTTTCAGTGAGGATCTTCTTATCAATCTCTATGTCGTAGTGGAACTCCAAACTAAAGAACCTGTCTCGTAATGCCTCGTTCATCTCAGAAGTGCCCGCATAACCGGGGTTCATAGTAGCAGCAATCCATAGGTCTCCTCTTTCTATCTTATCACCATTTGGAAGCTCGAGGAACTTTCCGTCATCAAGAAGCGTAAATAGGCTTGCAAGAACCATCGGGTCACGCAGTGCATTTATCTCATCCATAATCAGCATTACCGGTTTTTTCTGGGATAGTTTTACCGCCCTCGCTACAACACCGTAACGATATATCATCTGCTTCTTATCATTGAGAGTATAATGTCCTAAAACAACGGATTCGTCAGTATTATAAGAGAAAGAGAGTCTATATAGCACTCTACCTGTTACTTCTGCCACCTGTTGTAAAACGAAATTCTTTCCGGTGCCTCTTGGACCCTTCAGAAGCACATTGTCAGAAACAGTATTGAAGATGTCTATAAGGAACTCAGGAGCAGGTCTGCCGTAAATATAGTTAGAATTGACAGCAGAAGGAGATTCAACATCTACTGAGGCAAACTCGAAATCCGGCTTTTCCTGTTTTATTTTGAGCGTTGTAGCAATAATGTGTTTGCATATATTTCCTCTCGTCTTATGGTCGGGGCATTCGCACGAGACACTCGTAGGGGTTATTTCTACCTTGTAGAACTTCCCCCCTCTTTCTGACGGGACTTCTGCTACTACCTTCTGTGGCTGATATTCCACCTGGATTTTGTCCAGGTCTATACTTTTGGCTCTCTCGAGCCTTTTTGGGTCTATTACTATTTGCATTGTGGACCTCCTGTTTGGTTTTATTGGTTTTGTTTTTAGGAAGTAAGACAAAGGTAGTAAGACATAAGTAAAGAATGAGAAATCCATTATTTTGCCAGGGAAAGAGGGAAAGTTGGTAAATAAGACAGAAAATATTAACGGGGAGCCGCATTCAGCTCCCCGTTGTATTCTTGATTCTTATTTTTTTACTTCTGTGCTTTTGGTTCTGCTTTTTTACTTTTTCTGTACAACATTGTGGACCTCCTTCTCTTTTTGTTGAATTGTTGTGGACGACCTGTATATTTTTGTTTATTTTATGTGTTGTCTCCATTATACGACGGTAAAAGCGGTTTGTCAAGTCTTATAAAAGTCCAGCATACTGCAAGTCTATAATTTCCACGAATATGTCCGTAGGTAAATCCGCAAGTGGTATGTTATACACCAGCTCCCTCGCTATATCGAGAGGGAGCCTTCCCATAGTCGCAATTGCCATACGAGCTTCCTTAATTAGGTCTTCCATAATTACTCCTCCATGAGTATCCACTTTAGCAACTGCTCTGCTGTTTCCACTGCGACCTCTTTTACCTGCTCGAAATTCTCCACTTCCGGAGGCTTTATCTGCATCAACTCTCCAGCAGTCCTAAGAGCATTCATTCTGGCAATGATTCTATCTTTTCTGGTAATCTCATCGTTGGACTTTCCGGATTTTCCATTAGACGATTTTCCAGATTTTCCGTTGGACTTTTCACCCTCCATTAACTCCTTATAGAGAGAGACATACTTGGTGCCCTTGTACTCGCTGATTTTACCCTCATAGGTTTTACCTCTTTCCGGGTCAACTTTGCTGTAGTTAGAGACCTTCATCCACTGGTCTCCGACTTTTACGCTTTTACCGTCTTTGGAGACGGCTATTACTGTTATTGTAGATGTTGCCATTGTGGACCTCCTTTTTTTTATTTTTTTATGGTTTCTTTGGTTTCTTTTATTTTTATAGGTTTTATATTTTTTTTGTTCCTTAGTTGGTGCTCTTGCCTTCCTTAACGCTGCAAATATTGGCGTTATGATTATACCCAACATGACATAAAAAGGCTCATTGTGGACCTCCTGTTTGATTTTGGAGTTTCTATTAGTAAGACAGTGAAAAAGTGAAAGTCCGTAATATGTAGAGTAAAACAATTTCCCCTCCCGGTTTTACCAGGAGGGGGTATTCACTCATATTTCTATTCTTCTTGTTCTTTTTATTTTTAAAGGGAGTAAAACATTTTCTTTCGTATTATTGGTACGCATGGTTACTTTGGAAGGACTACTTCTGTGCTTTGGTAGCTGGTCTATGCTTCCTCATGGCTATCCTCCTGTTTGGTTTGCTAACGGGTTAGGGAACAACAGAAAATCGGGGCAATAGAACCCCCATTAGTAAGACAACTTCTTACACTGTCTTACTTCCTGGATCTTAGATCTTATATCTGGGAACACTATCTATCTGATGTTTTTTGATTTAAGGAAGTGCTACTATGGAATTATTGTTAAAAAGAATGATGATTTTTTAAGAAGTAGTTATTTATTACTGCTCTTATTATATTAGACTTTCTATTTCTTTCTTTTTTGACTTATTGCTTTTTCAACTTATTACTTTTTCCCGTCCTGTGGACTCCAACAAGCGTTGGACCCAATTTTCAAAGAGCAAATTTTCTAACCGGACAAAATTATATCATAAACACTCCGATTTGTCAAGAGGGTAATTTTGGCCAGTAATAATCACTCTACTCTCCCAAGGGCACGACCAGCGTTCCATCAGTTATTAAAAACAGGGTATCTCCGACCCTTCTCATCTGTGTATTTATACCATAGTTACTCGTTTCAGAAGGGAGATAAAGGCTAAAGAATGTAGAAATCGGGTAGTTCTCTAAACAAATTATCAATGTATCTCCTGCTGTATCTACTGCATATCCATCAAGAATATAGTAGTGAAAAAGTGAATCTGTGAAGTTTACTTTGGGATATACCCTTATATCTACCTGGGTGGTATCTGTGATAGCAAATACGGGTTCTTCTTTTACTTTTTCCGCTCTTACGTAAAAATGGTTGCGAGATACATCTTTATTTACTATAACCGTTCTTGCAGGGTTTAAAACATTCATAAAGTAAACTACTCTCGCAGAATCAATATGGAATTTTATAGTTAAAAGTGAATTGAGAAGATATACAGAAGAATAGTAATTTCCCCCTATTGTATCTATCGCAAAGTAGTAGTCAATTGTTCTGTATTCCGCATCCTCCTTAAATTCTTTACAACCCGTAAGCACAACCGTAAAGACTAAAAATAGTAATAGATTTTTCATCCCGTTCCCATAAAAAATTTGACGGAGGCCATAGGTTTAACCCATGACCTCCGAATGAGGTCCACAACATCCCCTTGCGGGGATGTTTAAAATATATATTCTGCCACACGAATTGTCAAGTGATTAATGGGGAACTTGAAACAATGAAGGGGGACATCCGTTTACACGGCTCCCCCTGAGTTGGACACATCTTTAGCGAGAATATTATAAGGCATTAAATATAAAAAACTAACCTTTTTTCTTGGGCTTCTTCCTTTCTTGTATAAACAATATTTCTTCAATAGAACCTTGTACCTTTCCTAAGACATCACTATCACTTCCATTTTGCTGTTCACTCTTTGTTTCTACCGCCTGTTCTATATCTGGGGTAACAAGTTTCTGTTGTTCATCTTGTTTCTCATTCTGCTCTTTATTCTCTGGTTTTATCTTATTATTCTCTTGATGGTTATCACTCTCATGTTGCGTCTTTTCATTTTCACTCTCTTTTACGTCACTTTCTTCCCTCTCAGGTATTTTCTGGGCGATTTCTTTTCCCTCCGTATTTGTATCATCTGCATTTTCTGTTATATCTTCAATAATATCCGCCTCCTGTTCCTCGCTCATTGATTCAACAGGTAATCTTGACTTAACAACAAGATTCTCTACTTTGTATGCGAACTCACTTATCCACCTCTTTCTTAACTCACGAGGAATTTTGTCACTTTTAATAAGCAATACACTCTTGAACTCCACTTTATCTATTACAACATCGTAGGACATAAAAGCATCCCCTTTAACGCCATCAAACTCCTTATAGATCCAGTCATACTCAGCAAGGACTCTCGTTAGAGGTGGCAATATAGGATGCACCTTTTTACTCCCCCTCTCTCCAGCTCCCAACTCTCTTGCTTTCTCACCAAGTTTGGATACCATATCGTTAGTCACCTCTTTTGCCAGTTTCCCTGTCATTACCACGACCACATGCTTTGAAGGTATATAAAATCCATCCGCATCAGCCGATAGAACTGCGTTAATGTTCAGGTTCCAGAGAGCATCTTTAAACGATTTTAGAAGAGTCTTTGAGTCTCTAATCTGGAACATTTCTTCAGCGGTTACCTGTGAGTCCGCTTCTTTCACCAATCTTCTGAACTGAAGGTGCATCTTAGTAATATGGACAGGTTTTTCGTCAAAGATTTTATTGATAGACTGAATCTCCCTATCAGAAAGTATCCCTTTTGCTGCAATGGTAAATAGTTTCTTTGTGTGTGGAAGCATTGGTATTTTTCTTGTTTTCCAACCAGAACTCCTATTATCTTTGCCTTTTTCATAGTAGTATACTTCTAACTTTCCCAAATCGTGTGCCATCCCTACCATAAAAGCAAAAAGCACTTCTCCCACTGTAACTTTCTCTCTCGCCTGTGTCCTTTGATTGATGAGTAATCTCGCTGTCCTTTTAGCAACTCTAATAGAATGGTAAAGTAGTCCCCATTTATACGGTGCGTGGTAGTAAATAGATGCAGGCACAGGTTTTGTAAGAAGCAATGAATATATCCTGTCTATAACTTCAAGATACTTCTTATCCTGCTCACGCTTTACGGCTCTCACCTTCACAGGTAAATATTTACGAGGCAGTTTTTTTCTCTTGAGTTTTAGCCTCCTTTTACGCTTTACTCTTGTACTTATAACCTGAACACCACCAAGTAGTAGCAATAGAAGGACTGATATAATTTCACCGTAGGATAAAGAGTATTTCAAAAATTTCACCGCAGGAACAGACATAAAATAATACCCAAGCATAAACTCTGACCAGAAGATGATAAACCTGTTCTGACTGCTTTTCATTTTTATTTCCTGGTGCATAACTGCATTGTAGAACTCATCTCTCGCCTCAGGTAAGAGATATTTCGTATTATCCATAAAGTAGGTTTTTACCCTCTCGTATGCAGTAAAATCCTTTGAATTAACAGGCATTTTAAACAGGTAGTAATACATTATAGCGGCGAATAGGACAAGGAATACAGGTATTAAAGCCGTTTGGTCTCTTGAATGATTACTATACATCACTAAGACTTCTTTGCTTTCTCACTTGTAGGTGTTCTTATTAAGTCATTCTTCTTAACCCACCGTATGCCTTTTATAGCATGTCTGTAAATCATTGCTATCCCACCCCTATAATCGTTCAGTTTCTTCCCGGTAACCTTACTTCTCCATTTTGCGTAATCATCCGGAACCGTCCTGACATATATCTTCACTGCATATATTGTGGGAGATAGCATTGCCGCCCTTCCGAGAAAACTAACTGAGTGGTCTCTCAGTAGAACAGACACAAATTTTTTATATTTTATGGTTCCCAAGAGTTTATTTGTGAGACTATGCTTCCACCATACACTTTTAGGGACTGCGTGCTGCAAATCGGGCATGTTATTTTTGTTTCTCACAAATGAGTTCAGATAGACGGCATAGAATTCATCAGGAAGGTCTGTTATTACTGTAATTGAGTGTTTTGGGATGATTACATCTGCGTCTTCATTGTATAGACTCACGATATACGTATAGGGATAAGCGGCAGATATGGTTCCTTTAAAGAAGACACCGTTATAGAGAATAAAGCCAACGGGCACCTTTTTCTCCATCCACCGCAGGATTTTTTTGTATATAGGGTGATTCTCAAACTCTTTCCTGACATTGGGAAGATACGGTTTTGAGACAATCCCGCGCAACATTGTAAGATGTGTGTTTGTCTTCACATAAAGCACCTCTGTTATGTGAAACTCATTGTCTATATCGCTGTCATCACCAACGGCAACTCTGGTTTCCTTCCAGCGAGTGTTCCTTCTGGTATTAACTACATCTCCAGGTTTTAAAAATTTAATTATACCTGTATATTCTTCCCCTGTAAACAGTTTAACTGTTCCTGTTATACCTGCTGAAGTAATGGCATTGTATAATGTATTCTGAATTACATTCGCTGTGGTTTTGTTTTTTATAAACATCGTGAACCTCCTTTATTTTATTTCAACTCCACTTATCACATCTCCTAATGTAAGAGCTTCTTTACCCTGTCTCTTTCTTTCTTCAACATATTGTAAAAGCTTCTTATGCAACCTGAGCCCCTTTCTATCATGGTATAAATCTTTCTCTCTCTTAAAATGAGGCAACTGAAATTCAAGAGGGCTTCTCAAATTAGCGGCTACAAAAGGAAGTTTGGCTTTCACTACTTCCCCCTTGTAGATTATAAAGGCTTCTCCCTTTTGGAGTCTCATAAATTCCTCTGGTCTTACGATATAGTCATACTGTTCCCTATAAGCGTATGACCATCCAGGAAAGAGATATCCTTTCATTTCTCTTAAGAAATTCTCTCCGCTTTCGGCTATATGTCTAAACATCGTTAACTGCTGACCTACGGTGTTCGCATAATGTTCTGCGGTTTGTGGTTCCTGGATATTCATGATAATTTTTATTGCGGTATTCTGATCTATCCTCGCACTCAGATCTTCCCTAAATTGCTCCCTTGCTTGATGTATAAGGACTACTGAGATGCCAGCACTACGGGCCATTTCCATAGTTGAAAGAAATTCTGGTGGAACAACCTGGGATGCTTCATCTATCAAAACGAGAACAGGTAACTCGCTGTCTATACTATTCTCCTGTCGCCATGCAGCGACAGATTGCAGGTCCATAAGAACCATCCTGCCTATGTCAAGAGCTTCCCCTTCGGGATATGCTAAAGCCCTTAATGAAAAATACACTACCTTTCCATTCCTCATAGCTTCATAGAGGTCAATCCCCGGTGCATAGTCATTGATAAGATAAGAATTTTCAAGACCAAACGCATATTTAGAAAGATGCTGAGCAAGACCCGTCAAGAACTCCCTGTACCTTTTTGAAGATTTTGATTCATATAGCATTCCCTGTATCCAATACTGCAACATCTGTGATAGCCTGTCAATCTGCCCTTTCCTATCACTGAACCGCTCTTTCAGATACTCAAGTGATAATGGTGCGAAAGACACCATAGAGTATAGGTCAATAAAATTGATAGTCTTTCCCTCTCTCTTTGCTGTCTCTCTCGTCAGTTTCATTATATCTGCAATACCTTTCATAATGGCTCGCAGGAACTCTTTTTGCTTCTCCTCAAAGAAAGCATTTTTCGTCCCCGTCTTTGGCATAGTAGCAAGCACTCTTGCAGCAATCTGATTAGGAGTACCATTTAAGAGTGGATTATAAGACCTTGACAGCTCCGGTTTGGTTATATCAAAGTAGTAGAAATCATCAAGTCTCCCCTGCTTGTTCAGTTCATCAATGGCCACTTGGATAACTTCGTCATCACCTTTGGGGTCTATGACAAGAACGAACTGCCCCTTACGAATCCCCTGAACGAGCAGATTAGACAACACGCTCTTGGTTTTTCCTGCTCCTGTGCTCGCCAGGACTCTAACATGCTCTGTCAACTGTTTGGCAGGGACTATCACCGGAGGATTTTCCGCAAGTTTGTAAGCTGGCATGGAATCATCAAAATCAATACGTTTTGCTCTCTTTATAAAACTCATACCCACAAGTAAAGTAATAAAAGGCAAAAATAGTATGTCTCCCAGCCATATTAAAAATGACATAGAGACCATAATAGTAGGGTCTGCTACCATCCAAGCAGATAAGAACATAGCAGACGCTATCAGGGTAATGCCTACAAGGACGAGTCTTGTTTTAATTTTCCTTTCTCCGTGTATTTGCCCCTTTAGCCTCCTTATTAGAATAACAGAAACAAAGATAAAGAGCATCAGGTAGAACAAACTGCCTACTATTACAGCGAGAATTCTCATCCCTTTGCTAATTTCTTTAACCTAACTAACCTTTCCCTATTCCTCTTAGCAATCTCATATATAGCCTGTGTCACAATCTCATCATATTCCTCAGGTTCTATTCTCACACCAATTCCCTTTTCTATCGCTTCCTTTCTCATCCATAGAGCCTTATAGACTTCATCGTATTTACCCATAAGTTTTCTCGGGTCAGTTGTCGTATAAGTCTTATCCAGTATTTTCCGAATAATCCCTTTAACCTTTCTCACCTTTGCTTGATGGCTCTTAGGAGTCTGTGATTTAAGAGATGGAATTCTTATTACTTTGCCCCCATAGCCAAGTAGAGCCAGTCCTTCTTTATACTTCTCAGCAAGTACCTGGGTCTCTATCTTCTCCCCTGCCATTTCACTTAAAACCCTAATCATATCAAGGTTTTCAGTCTCTTTTTCATTTTCAGGATTATCACCCATCTTTACACTCCTTTTTTATTTATGTCAAGCAACTTACTTAATCAATGATGTTTATATCCCGCAATAAGTTATATGAAAAACTAAAAACTCCAACAAAATCCGTTACAAGTAACGCTTCCCTACTATTATTCCCCCGCCAGTGGTTTTCGCACCCACCCCGCAAGCGTAAATACCTGCAAATAAATAACTTAACCCCTCTCATTTAAGCACATCCCTGATACATGTAACAATTTTCGTAAAGAGACACCCCTTTAATTATTGAGCCGCAATGAGGAACACGCAATTGAAATTCCGCTGAGATGTTACATGTAATAAAATCCATTTCCCTTATCCCACCTAACATCTTAACAAACAATCACTTAACTGACATAAATTTACCGAGCCAGAAACAACCATTTTTGTTGAGACTAATAACCTGAAGAACATCATTTTGTAAACCCACTTCCTCAAATTTCCTCCCAGTTGATTTGCCATTTTTCAGGATGATTTTCAACCCATTCCAAAAGAATATTAGTGATAAGGTCTGTCATAGTAGTGCCTTCTCTAATGCGTGCAACCTGAAGTTTCTCCACCACACTTTTAGGCACTCTAACAGTAAGTTTAAACCTTTTCTCCATATCCTCTTTTCTCTCCATCTTCTCCTTGGCTTCTTTAACTGCTTCAATAATTTCATCTTCAACCTTTTTTATACCTTCATCTTCATTTGTTGGGGTTTCAAGCCTTCCTTTCAAGGCATCTTTCATATCCTTTGTTTTCTTTGCCATAGCAACCCTCCCTTTAATTACTTCATTCTTTCAATAATTTCATTTATTACTTCTTTCAATCTAATTGCAGCTTTATTATCTGGTGCAATTTCCCAGACAGGCACATTGTCCAGGAACGCCTCTTTAACTTTGATAGAGTGAGGGATCTCACCTAAGAAGGTATCACCGAAAGACTCTGTTAATGTAGCATTAAAACTCTTTGCCATGTTAGTTCTCTCATTAGAGTCCATAAGTATTACCCCTACTGTTTCAATCTTATGGTCTATCTCCTCACTCAGCTCCTTAATTTTCCTTGTAAGTTCCCTTAATCCATCAAGAGCATAGATGGAAAGGTCAAGCGGTATAACAAGGTATTGAGAGGCTACTATGGAACTCATGGTGAATATTCCAAGATTTGGAGGAGTATCTATAACCACGTAATCAATGTTTTCAACACCACCCTCTTTCCAGAGTTTCTTCTCCAGGTAACTTTTCAATTTGAAGTAATTAAGCAGTTTCGCACCAGCAGAATCAAAAGACGCAAGGTGAATACTACTACCAAGAAGATACACACAACTCCCGTTATCATCGCATATCTTCATAGGTACCGGATGCTTCTTCCCATCATCAAAAAGCAGTTTAACATGATGTTCATCTGGAATTCTGTCGTTGTAGAATGACACTGATAAATTACCCTGCGGGTCCATATCAATAGCAAGGACATTATGACCCTTTTCTGATAATGCCTTTATGAGGTGAAAGGCAAGCGTAGTTTTCCCAACACCCCCTTTATGATTAGCAATAGCAAGAACTTTCATTACTTACGCTCCCTCTTTACTTATTGCTGGAATTATACCACAAACTCAGCAATTTGTCAAGCAGTAAGAACTAAAACGCATTTATGAGTATTAACTGAAATAAGTTTTTAAGTATTACCATATTTACTTAATAACTTAAATAAGGTAATCAGTATTCACTTAAAGACTAAAATACGTAAATAAGTATTGACGGCAATACGGCAGCGCTTATTATTTGAATATCAGGTTATAAGTACCTATTTCAGGTCATCTATTGTGATTTCTTCCATATTCCTGCCCTTTCTTGAGTCATCTATGGTTTTGATAGTTACTTCATGGGTTCTTCTATCCCAAAAGCGTAATGAGGAGCAGGAATAGCAGATCTACCAATACTTCTTCTTGAGTTTTCTGTCCTTTTATCAACTGATATACTTTTATAATGAGTTCTACAACTACTATGATACTATGAAGTTTTTTCATTTTCATTCCTCCTTTTGTTTAATTTAGCTTTTACCCTCGTAAATTTTTCATCCTTTTCTATTTGGAGGAAAATACCCATTAACTACAATACTAAAAGAGTAGAAAATGCTTTTATTTATTAGTAAAAATTGTTTTTCATTACATACATCAGCAGTAACCCTTTGAAGTCCAGAGAAGCATCCTTAAAATCAATAGCAGGGAGTGGATAAAAATGGGAATTTCCAATAAGGTTTTCGGAGTAGTTAAAAAGGTTATTTTCAAAAGGGATTCTATGATTGTGGTGGAATATGATAGTCTTGGGAATATCATAAACACATTTAAAGTCTCATCTATACAAGAAGGAGAATTACTAAGGGAAAGAAGGAGGCGGTACTGGAATATTGAGACTTCTCCCTTTCAATCCTGGCAAGATAGACAATAAAATCAATAAATTTTTGACTTTCATTCTAAAGAATCTATAATATACCCATGAGAGAGAGAAGGTTTTTGAAACTTTTCCTTCTTCTTGGATTCTTTATTGAACAGGTATTTACAAGTTACTTCTCACTTATACTTAGTTCTCCAGATTACTTCTATCACAGTATCATCGGGAATGCCCTTCTACACGGCAAGGTGTTTTGGAACCCTATGTATCAACACAGAGAAGTGTTCTATGATTATTTTGGCAAGGTTATTTTTGGAATTACAGGAAAGCATTTTATGCTTGCATCTTTCATATCTGCCTTGGTAATGACACTTGCACTCTGGTTTGTTCTGGAATTGATTAAAGATGCTCCTCTGTTTTATTTCGCCTCTCTTTTAGCAGTTAGTATGTATGTAATAGGGAATCTTGGACCAAGACCTGTTCAATTTAGCTATCTTCTCTACGCTTTTTTGTTTTATCGTGGTATAACACTTGTCAAACTGGATAGTAAGTGGTTATCGGAGTTGTTTGTTGGAACAATACTCATATCGCTCCTACATGGTTCTTATCAACTGGTTCCCGTTCTGCTGCTGTTTGTCATCCTCCTGAGAGAAGATACTGAACTAAATGATTTTTTAAAGGGGATTGGGGTAATATTTCTTGCAGTTGCGGTGTATTTTGTCTTTATGGCTTCTCAGGGGATGACTTTAAAGGAATTTTTCAGAGCCTATGGCTACGCAAGACAGTATAGTGGGGTAATAACAGAGTGGAGCAGTATGTTTAGCATGTTTAATGCTCTGCCTCTTGCAATTCTTGTATCTTTTATCTTTATCTATTCTCTTTCAGACGATAAGAAAAGCGTGAAAGAGACAATTGTCTTCAGTCTTTTAATACTGTTTTCAGTAAGCGTGCAGAGAATATTTATGTTCTTCTTGCCTGTTATGACCTACCTTGTTGCTAAGAGAAAAATAGGTGCTGTTCCTGGATTTAAACTGGACCCGATTGGCGCGTCTTTCTCTGCGTTTATATTGCCATTTGGAATAGTGGCTATTGCTGGACTCCCTCGAGGGAAAAAAGTGGATAATAATATAACAAAAATAAAAGGCAATGTTGTATTCATTCATCCCGCAGATGGAATAAAAGCTTACTTCTATAACCCCAACATTCACCTGGAGAGCATAGGAGACTACAAACTCTATGAAGAAATACTCAAATACACGAGAGGGAACAAGATAAGTTCTCAGGAATTATTTTTCTTTGACAGGTCTAATGCTGTTTACAAATTTTTCTTGGGAAAGAATAGGGAGAGATATTATCTCGGTGTTACTCCACTAACTGAGACACACTTTACTTACATCTTGATGTGGTTGCTTCGGAACGAAATTCTGAATTACCAAGAAGTACATCACATACATAGCATAAGAAGCGGAGACTACACATTCTACTTTTGGAAGTAGATGCAGTGATAATATTTCTTGAAAAAACTTTTTTTCTATGTTATAATATCAGATGAGCTCACAAAGGCAATTTTTAGCCTCAACCCTGTCCGGACAGGGGTTATAAATAGCCTACCTACAAGGAATGGGAACAAGCTTGTACGCTTGTCAGAGAGTCTGAAAAGAAACATCCTACCTATAAGGAGAAAAGGGGAGTGGAAGCTCCCCTTTTGTATATCCCAACAAAGGAGACACTATCATGAAAAGACTCGTACTTATGAATTCATCAATGATGCCCTTGGAGGGTACATACAGAATCAGAAAAATAACAGTGGAAGAAGCCCGCAAATTGGCTTCAGAATGTGATAAAATCGAATCGTATATTGGATACCCTCGGACAGCAATGTACATAGCACGGGTACTTAGGATAAATGTTGTTATCAATAGAGCTTCTGTGCATTCTC
Organism: Caldifarciminota bacterium; assembly: GCA_027038175.1. Taxonomy (GTDB): domain Bacteria; phylum Hydrothermota; class Hydrothermia; order UBA1063; family CAJXJZ01; genus CAJXJZ01. The sequence continues at coordinate 56,588 of JALVYB010000023.1, forward strand.
TCTCAGAGGAAGATACCATCCTTGTTTGCAGATTGAAGTATAGGGTTATGAGTCCTGAAGAAAAGAGGAATTTTATACCAAAAGATGAAGACTACGAGTGGTATCTCGTGAAATATACACCCCAGCAGATCTCATTCTGAAATTTAATTAAAAATTTTTGTGTGTAGAGTCGTTCTCTATAATATATATAACGACATTAAATACATTAAAATACATTAAAAAACATTAGGACGGATTTTGTCGCCGCTTTCCCGCATCATTACTGAGATTTTTAAACTTGACTTTTCACTCATAGCACCCACTTTTTTCACTCATAGCACCCACTTTTTTCACTCATAGCACCCACTTTTTTCACTCATAGCACCCACTTTTTTCACTCATAGCACCCACT
>JALVYB010000024.1 GCA_027038175.1 Caldifarciminota bacterium
GCATATCTCGTACCTTTTGCTGGTGGCTTTGTGGCTGGAATAATAGCCAATGATACCATTCAGAAGGATATACCTACAGGACTTACAATCATACCGGAAATGTTCAATATGGCCGGAGTTTATGCTTACTATACCGCGCAGAACAAACATCTCAAATTTTATACAGGACCATTCTTCCAGATATATCTCCCCACACTGAGCGGAGGGATGAACAGCGGAGTTGTATTTACAAAAAATGGGAAAGAGGCTCTGAGAATTTCACTTTCTACAGCCTATTACAGAGACGAGGTTTACAAAAATTACAACCTGTTTCCATTTGCTTTTATGCTTTCTGTGTGGAAAACATTCTAAATCAGTTATATATTTGTTGTAACAGGCTCTTGTAATAACGTAACTTTTTCTGTCTTTTGATTTTCAACGCATTCTCTATGTTACCAAAATAAAACCTCAAGAATAAAGTGTTTAACGCCACAATACCTTCAGGATATCTCTTTTTTCTGAATAGATAATATGTAAGGTATCCGGAGGCTGAGGTAAAGATAAGTGACAGAACACCTCTTCTGTATTCGCCAAGAAGGAATAGCCCAAACCCAGGTATTATATAAGATGGATACCTCAATAAAGCATCATCTGGATAATGTGGAGACCGATAACCCATTAAATTAAGCAAACTATCTGCTTTATCAAAATTTCCAGAAAGGCCATATACCACAGCACGCATCCTTTTTGAAAGATTGTCATTTTCACCTTCTAAGACAAGCAAAGCCTGTCTGTACTTTTTAAGTTGAACGAGATTATAAGCAAGATGCTGCACTACTTCAGGTTGTGAACTATTGTATGCAAGATTGCCAAAGTATCGGGCTGCAAAATCATATTTTCCTCTCTTTTCATAGGAAAGGCCTATTTTAAAAAGAGCATAATTCATACTGTCTTTTAGATAGACCGCTCTCTTATACTCAGTTATAGCGTTAAAGTAATCGCCCTCGTTGAACAGGGAATCTGCAAGCGCAAGAGGAGAAAAGAATATGACGATTATGGCAAATACTTCCATAATCCCAGAGAAAATTCCTTTTCTTTGATTGCCAATTGCAGATGGTACCTATTGAACTTCTTTGCTGCTATCCACGAGCCATAAATGTTACCTGAGTAAAAGAATAAAAAGATACCCGAATAAACGTATGTTTCTGTTTTCCTATTGTGCCTCCATGCATCGTAGACAAGAAACAAAGAGCCCGCATTAAGGACAAACGAATATAGCCCGTCGTATAACCTGCCAGCATAAATCTTGCCAAGCCCGGGAATTATTCCGGACAAAAGCATGGCAACAAATGGTGACCTTTTTGGATAAGATATTGCACCAAAAACTTTTTCAGCCTCTTTCCACTTACCCTCACGCAACTTTATCCATGCAGAAAGGGTATCAGAGTATCTCCAAAAGGATCGGGCATTGCTATAATCTCCTTTAAGAAAATGTACAAGTCCTTTTTCAAAAGCGTATTTCTGCGATGTTTTATCTTTTACCTTATCTATATATACCTCTGCCATGTCATAATCATTCAATTTTTCATACAACTTAGCAATCGAATATGCAATATCATCTTTTACATAGTTATAGGCTCCAGTATCCGGTAAAGCATAGAATGCTCTCTTATACTCAAGTATTGCCCTGTAATAATCGCCCTCTTTTTCGAGTTTCCTTGCAAAATCAATGGACATTTCAGGGCTAAAAACGTTGAAAGACAACACAAAAAACATCCAGACAAACATCATTTATACCTCGCTGGTGGGTCATATAACCGTTCACCTCTTGTAGAATCAACGGCAAGACCGTAAAAATCCAGATATTTCCATGCCATAGGATGACATCTCTGGAGTCTATCAGAAGTAAGTAATAGACCTTTTATTAAACCGAACTGGTGCAGTGCCTCATAGCCAAAATGGGAGCAGGATGGAATAAAATTGCAAACATCTCCCTGAACCTGAGAAAAACTCTGCTGATACACTTTTATAAGTTTCATGCCCACAAGGGCATAAAAATTAGAAGCCTGCTCTTTGTTTACAGTCTCTCGAGGAACATTTAAATCCGGTAAATCAACTTCATTGTTTACCAGATTTACCTGTAATAACATGAATACAAGCAGGATCATTTTTCATCAAAATTCTTCAGTATTACTTTAACTGAATCTGGAATAACAGGGTTTTTCAAAAATGCCGGAAGAGAGTCCGGTTTTATTAAAGAGACGTGTGAAAATATAAATATCTCTGTATCCTTGGGCGTAATGGTTTTCAAGTTTGTGGGAAAAAAGATTGTATCACCTAAATTAATATAACTATTTGCCTGAGTTTCATATAGCAGCGCGCCTTTTTCATTTTCAACTCTAACCCTATATACCCTGTTCTTTTTATCATACACCACCAGAACTGTTGTTTTTAGTTTATCGTGTGTCCAGTAACTGTAAATAGTATCACCATTTATCTTTTTCTTTAGAAAAATGTAACCACCTTTTTTCAGGGCATCAATGGATTCCTTGAGGCTCCCATTAAACCCACTTCTCTGAATAGCATCTTCTACTGACCTGATTTTAAAGGCTACCTTTCTATCTGGATAATACACAATCATAGTGTCCTGTCTGAAGGTTATTATCTGGTGTACCGGTGTATCTACAACAAAAGACACAGCACCGTGAGTAGGTTTGTAAAAACTTCCACCAACTACTTCACTATTATTTCTGGTTTTATACACCTTCTGGAAGTTTCCACCAATCCACGAAGCCGCAATGAAGAAAAGTGTTAAAATGCTTATCATCTCCATATACTAAAAAGCCGGGATTATGAAGAGAACAATCCCGGCTTCTGGTATTTTCGTTTCTACTTATGAACCTGCGGCTGCCGCGCCTGCTGCTCCAATATTGAACAGTATACAACAGCCATAGGTTACTGCATAAACAAGCACACTAAGCACACAACCTTTGATAGCTGCATGTGCCTGTATTTTCTTTCCAGCATCTTTGTAACAATCTGTATATGCAGCAACGTACTCAGGCGATTTTCCAATGAGTTTACTTGCAGGTGGAGATGGTTCTATCACGTAAGCAGCAGCTATACCAAGAAGTTCCCCAAAGAAACCAATCGCCAGCCACAACGTCTTGTTGATTTCCATCTGGGCATCCTGCTGTGCCTGTGCACATGCCTTCTGAGCACTCGTCTCCTGTGCCATAAGAGCAACTGGCTGAGTTACAAGCATAAATGCAATTACACTTGCGCTTACTGCGCCAAACAATTTCTTCATAAAAATCCTCCTGTTTGCTTTAAATTAGGTTAAAGTTTGAAGGGGGTTTTGTCAACTTATCGCCTTTTTAAATTCTTCCAACTGATTTACCTGGCTCTTAAACAATTATCAACTTACATATACAACGCTAACTTTTTCATTCATTTTCAAAACCTTATAATAATTGGCAAACAAAAGGAGGAGCAAGATGGCGAAGAAATACGTGTACTTTTTTGGTGGTGGCACTGCCGAAGGCTCAAAGGAGATGAGGAATCTTCTTGGCGGAAAAGGTGCCAATCTTCATGAAATGACAAAACTTGGAGTCCCGGTACCTCCTGGTTTCACCATCTCAACCGAAGCCTGTGTGTACTATTTTAAAACAAATAATATTCCCGAAGGCCTTGAAGAGGAAGTCAATGCAAATATAAAGAGACTTGAAGAACTTACCGGTAAAAAATTCGGAGATAACTCCAACCCATTGCTTGTCTCCGTCCGTTCTGGAGCGAGGGTTTCAATGCCCGGAATGATGGATACTATTTTAAATCTCGGGCTTACAGATGAGTCAGTAAAAGGTCTTGCCAAACAGACCAATAACGAGAGATTTGCACTTGATGCTTACAGAAGATTTATACAGATGTTCAGTGAAACCGCAAAAGGAATAAAACACGAACACTTTGAAAGAATACTCGATACGATAAAGAAGAAAGCAGGAGTAACACAGGATAGTGAACTTACTCCTGAGTACCTCAATGAGGTAATAAAGGAATACAAGGTTATCTACAAGGAAAACACAGGAGAAGAGTTTCCTCAGGACCCATGGAAACAACTCTGGGATGCAATAATTGCAGTGTTTAACTCCTGGAACAGTGAAAGAGCCATAGAATACAGGAAGATAAACAGGATACCCGATGACTGGGGAACGGCAGTTAATGTGGTAACAATGGTGTTTGGAAACATGGGAGATGACTCCGGTACAGGAGTTGCCTTCTCAAGAAATCCATTAACCGGCGAAAATAAATTCTACGGTGAATTCCTTCCCAATGCTCAGGGAGAAGACGTTGTAGCAGGTATCAGAACACCACATGCATTGAACGAATATTCAAAACAGGAGAAGAACAGAGACCTCCCCACTCTTGAAGAAACCATGCCTGAAATATACAAACAACTTTATGACATAGCAAAGAAATTAGAAAAACATTACCGCGACATGCAGGACATTGAGTTCACAATTGAAAGGAAAAAACTATATCTCCTCCAGACAAGAAACGGAAAAAGAACAGCGAGAGCAGCAGTTAAGATAGCCGTTGATATGACAGAAGAGGGGCTTATTTCCAAGGAAGAGGCTCTTATGAGAGTTGAGGCAGGCAGAATAGATGAACTTCTTCATCCCATGTTTGACCCCAAAGCAGAAAAACACGTTATAGCAAAAGGACTGGGAGCCTCTCCTGGTGCTGCATATGGGAAGGTCATTTTTGACTCAGACGAGGCGGCAGAACTTGGAGACAGAGGCGAGGCAGTTATTCTCGTAAGAGATGAAACATCTCCTGATGATATTAAGGGAATGGCAAGGAGTAAAGGCATTCTTACATCCCGTGGTGGAATGACATCCCATGCTGCAGTTGTGGCAAGAGGTATGGGAATACCGGCAGTTGTTGGTGCAGAGGATATAGAGGTAGACTATGAGAAGGAAGAATTTAGGGTGCATGGAACTACTGTAAAGAAAGGCGACTATATAAGTATTGATGGTCTTACAGGAGAGGTGATGCTCGGTAAAGTTGACACCATTGACCCTGAAATCTTTGAAGAGTTTGATAAATTCCTCAAATGGGCAGATGAAATAAGATGGATAGGTGTGAGAGCAAACGCAGAGACCCCTGAAGATGCAAGGAGAGCAAGGAAATTTGGGGCAGAGGGGATTGGACTTGCCAGAACCGAACATATGTTCTTCATGGGCGAGAGAATTTATGCCATGCAGGAGATGATTCTTGCAAAAACCAAGGAAGAAAGGGAAAAGGCACTCGCCAAACTCTTACCCATGCAGAGAGAAGATTTCAAAGAATTATTCAAGGCTATGGATGGATTTCCGGTTACTATCAGACTTCTTGACCCACCTCTTCACGAGTTTGTACCAAGAACAGATGAGCAGATAAAAGAACTCTCTGAGAGAACCGGGGTACCTGAAGATGTTATCAGAGAAAAAGCAGAATCATTAAGGGAAGCAAACCCGATGCTCGGTCATAGAGGATGCCGTCTTGCGATTACCTATCCTGAAATCGCTGAGATGCAGGTACGGGCAATAATTGAGGCTGCAATTGAGGCCAAAAAAGAAGGCGTTAAGGTAAAACCTGAAATTATGGTTCCTATTGTATCACTCAAAGCAGAACTTGACCTTATGAAGGAACTTATTGACAGAGTGGCAAAAGAAGTAATGAAGGAGAAGGGTGAAGAAATAGAATACCTTGTGGGAACAATGATCGAGCTTCCACGTGCTGCCCTTACAGCCGACGAAATAGCAAAAACAGCCGAATTCTTCTCCTTCGGCACCAATGACTTAACCCAGACTACTTTCGGGTTCTCAAGGGATGACGTGGGAAGATTTGTTCCTGAGTATATAGAAAAAGGTCTTCTGAAAGATGACCCATTTGCCGTACTTGACCAGGAAGGTGTTGGGCAGCTGGTGAAGATAGGTACGGAGAAAGGTAGAAGCACAAGACCTGACCTCAAGGTAGGAATCTGTGGGGAGCACGGCGGAGAGCCAAAATCCGTTAAATTCTGCCACAGAATAGGCATGGATTATGTATCCTGTTCACCATTCCGCGTGCCCATTGCTCGTGTTGCTGCAGCACAGGCTGTAATTGAGGAAAGGAATAAGAGAAAGAGAAGATAATTCACAAACAATTCCGGAAAAAAGGCGGGACCTCCCGCCTTTTTTCTTTTATGGACTTGTGCATCTTATTATAATTAAATACAGATATGGCGACATTAGGTATTATTCTGATTTTTCTCGCTGCTGGAGGGCTTTCCTACGGCTTCTATTGGGGCTATAAAAAGAACCTCTCTATCATGAAAGAGACTGCCAAACTCCTTGAGGAATACTTCACCCCTGCGAAAAAGCACTACACATGGATTGGGGGTGTTGTAGGCTTTGAGGCACAGTACTTTCTTTTAGATGGCAGGAAAATACATATAAAACTTATTCTCCTTCCACGACATGCGATACTCTACTATCCTATCTCTTTGCTTATAAACAAGTCTGACAAGTTATTTTTCAGAGGTAAAATTGATATATCAGAAATAGAAAAAAAGAGAGTGATAAAGACACTGCCCACAGGTGAAGTAGTCGTTGAAATGAGACCTCTACCTGAGGATATCAAAAAGATTAAACTGCTGTGAAATTTCTGATTTTGATTACATTAATAAGCAACTTTGAAACTCTTTTTCAAAAATGTGACTATGATAGTATCTTAAAACTTTCCCCAAAGACCCCATACGATACAGTCTTATATATGCGTTCCGCAGTCCTCCTCGAAAGGTGGGACAAAATTAAACCTCTAATTGATAGCATACTGCCAGATTCAGTCAATCCCTCTTATCTACCGTACTTTCTCCAGTACCTTATAAATTCTCCATATGATGGGAAGGGAAGTAAATTTTTTGAAAAAGCCCTTTCTCTTTATGAGGGAACGGAGGATTACATCTACTACATGTGGGGACTGTATTTTCTGGAAAATAACAGAATTGATAGCGCCATCTCACTACTTAAGCCTCTTAAAACTTATAATCAATACTTATTCAGAAAACTCGCAAGGGAAATAACCTCACGTCTTATGCAATACAGGGAGTATCAAAAATACATTGCTCTAAAAAGACGATTTTTCCTTTCCGGTACTTACTTCCAATACGCCTATATTATGAGCCTCAAAGGTACCGGCAAACCGTATAAAACCCTGCTTTATAGATTCTTGAGGAGACATCCCCGCTCACCCTATACAAGAGTTCTCATTACCTACCTTGACAGAGATAGCCCTCGTTTCATTCCAGCCCTCTACTACGGTAAAAAGTACACACGCCTTATTAAAATCTTTGAGCATTACCAACCAGACAACGACAGGTATCTCACCTTTTACATAAAAAGCCTTTACAGAGCAAGGAAATATAAAAAACTTGAAAAGGCCATAAAAAAATACGCTAAAAGGCTTGAGGACATTGAAGACTCTGAACTGTTTTTAATGGCAGGAGTGGCTTTCCTGAGGCACAATAAAATAGATAAAGCCCTGAGTATGTTTCTTGCAGGTTCTCAGATAGATGACATTAAAAATGTAACCGAGTTTTTTTATACTCTCTTTAAACACCCGGAAAAAGATAAGAAGTGGAGAAAAACTCTGCTTTCATATAGAGAGAGTTTTGATGGATTTCTTATGAACTTTTATTCAGGGCTTTACTTCTTCATACGTGGCGATACACAAAATGCCCTGCATTTTCTTGAGAGAGCAAGGTATCTCGCAGACAAGACAACTGACGAGATTAAGGCGTGCTATTACCTTAAAAAAATTTCTGATACTGTCTCCATAGAGGATAGCATGTACCTTACCTATTACAATGCGAGGAGTGGTGCACTTAAAATAGATGGCAATCAGAACCTTGTGGTATTACTTAATAACTACTATGCAGACTATCCGCTTGTGCAAAATGCCACTCTTTTCAGGTGGAAACTTCTTTATATGTTAGGAGGATACAGGACAGTAAGAAAAGAAGTAGGGAACAATCCACGGAGTATGCTTCTTGCTGCAAAAATGGCTGAAAAAGAAGGACTTTTGGGGGAGAGTATCTTTTACGCTGTAAAACTCTTGCCCTATGTCCGCCAGATTTCTGATTCAATCGGGTTCCCTGTTGATTTTTTGAAAATGTACTTCCCTCTCACATATCTTCCTAAAATAGAAAAATACTCTACTATGTTTGGGTTTGACCCTTTGCTTTTTATGTCCCTGACAAGAGAGGAGAGCTGGTTTTACAATAAGGCTATAAGCCCGGCAGGTGCAATTGGTCTGTGTCAACTTATGCCCTATACGGCAAGAAAACTTGCCGGTGACAGTATTGATGTTTCAACAACTTCTCTGTTTAACCCTGATATCAATATAAGGCTTGGGAGTTTTTATTTTACGGCTCTTATGGATACACTTGGGAGCGTACCACTTGCACTTGCCGGTTACAATGCAGGTCCGAGAAGGGTAAAAAGATGGCAGGATATTCTCGGACGGTATATTGATGACCTTGACATCTTTGTTGAATTTATCCCGATTACAGAGACCCGGGGATACGTTAAAAGAATTCTGAGGACAAGAAGGATTTACGGAAAATTAATCAGTATGGGGGTAAAACCATGAATCTCATTTTACTTTTGTTCCAGGCCGTGTTTTTATTGAAAGTGGATGGGGCAATAACTCCTCCAATGGCAGAATACATTACAGATGGTATTGAGCATGCTGAAAAAGAAAACGCAGACCTTGTTCTAATTGAGATGGACACACCAGGGGGTCTCGACGAGTCCATGAGACAGATAGTTAAGAAGGAACTTGAAAGCACTGTCCCAATCTGTGTATACGTATATCCCAGGGGAGCAAGAGCAGCATCAGCTGGTGCATTTATCCTCCTTGCAGCGCATAAAACCGCAATGAGTCCTGGAACAAGTGTGGGAGCAGCACATCCTGTAACCATTCAGGGCAAAATGGATTCTATAATGTCAAAAAAAATGGAAAACTACTCCGCAAGTTATATTCGCTCAATTGCAAAAGTGCGTGGCAGAAACGCACAAGTGGCAGAAAAAATGGTGATAGCATCAGCAAGTTTTGATGCGGAAGAAGCGTTGAGACTGGGAATTGCCGACTATATTGCTCCCTCCGAGGACTCTCTCCTCTCCCTCCTTGATGGTGATACTATTAAACTAAATGGCAGGGAAGTTGTTTTACACACAAGAGGTATGGAAAAACATCATGTCAGGATGACACTACGGCAAAAACTCCTTGTTATTCTCACCTCTCCCAATGTCGCTTATATTCTCATGATGATAGGCATATATGGTCTTTTGTTTGAGCTCTCTCATCCTGGAGCAATATTTCCGGGTGTAATAGGGGCTATTTCTCTCGTGCTGGCATTCTATTCTTTTCAGACAATTCCGGTTAACTATGCGGGCATACTCCTTATTTTACTTGGCGTGCTCTTTTTTCTTCTGGACATAAAAATTCCATCCCATGGTCTTCTTTCTCTTTCAGGTCTTGTTTCCATCGCAGGAGGTTCATTCCTGATGTTTAAAGGAAATGCACCCTTCTTCACTGTATCTTTGTGGAGCATTGCACTTGTACTTGTCTTCACTCTCATTTTCTTTTTGTGGATTGTGGCAAAGGCTGTAGAAGCAATACACAGAAAACCAGTATCCGGTAAAGAAGGCCTTGTCGGAGAGGTGGGAACTGCCAGAACAGATATCACTGACAAAGAGGGTATGGTACTTGTGCATGGCGAATTGTGGCAGGCAAGAAGTTCTGTCCCTATAAAGAAAGGGCAAAACGTAAAAGTCACAGGTATAAAAGGGTTTATCCTCTATGTAGAACCAGAAGAAGAGTAATTACCACACGCATTGGAGCTGAAGTATTGCCTCGTTGCTATCTGCTCCTAAGTTCCTCACAAAATCAAGATAAAGTTTTAAGTGATCATTCAATTCTCTCACCACCCCGGCACTCAAGCGAGTTGCTCTTGAATGCGTACTGTCTACATCAGGTATGTCAACATCAATTCTTGCCAGCATTTTTGTATTTTCTAAAACAAAATATCCTGCCTGTGCATAGAAAGACAGGGAATTTATAGAGTCGGTTTTCACATAAAGAGGCTCAACAGTAAAAATGAACCTATCCGCTCGTAAATCAAGATAAAATCCACTTAAAAACGTTCTTCTCTCCTCTCTATCCCTCTTCAGATATACATACAATCCTGTTTTCTGGATATTTCCGCTGTATCCTGCTTTAAACAGCACATCCTTTGTACCGTTTACGTCAAGGTAGTTATTTTTAGGTCCATTGTATACGCCACCTTTTAGGTATAGATTCCCACTAATGAAATATGCACCCTCCAGTCCACCTGCCTCCACATTCCATATTTTTCGCACATCAGTGGGTAGTAAACAAAATCAAGGGATGTTGAGATATGCGGCATATAGAAGGTAAAATCGGGTAAAAATCTTCCAAGCTGGAACATGAAATTACCACTTCTGTATTGCATTTTTGCATCAAGGAGTGCAGGGGACTTCAAAAAGTCTAACTGCATTTTAAAGGTGAGATTATCACTCTCCTTTATCCAAAATATCACCCTGCTCCTTCTCAGTGAAAAGGTATTTGTATTCTGAGTGGTGTATTTATAATAAGCCTGCGTAAAGCCCCCAACCTTAAGAGCCACCCATTTATGTTGTACAGTTCAAAGCCCGCAACCAAAAGCCAGAATATATAATGCATCGTTACCTCCGCCTTTCCAATATTATATTACATTATGCACATATAATCAATAATTTGCCTCCTCAAATGCGCTACTCACACATCATTATCCTCAATGTCATGACCGTAACTCAAGGACTTTTAGTGTCACAAAGTCCATAATCTACAAAAAGGCATAAAACTTTCTCTTTCAGATTCTTTAAAGTTCACTCTTTAGTTGCAGAGTGCAAAGTACCTACACACTCTTTAGATAAAAATTTCAAATCTTGCATTGATGCAAATTTAGTATGCCCACTAAAGTCGCCCTAATTACAATGTTTTTCAACGTTTTTCTTTTATTTTCACGCATTATACTTTAAAATCCTTTACAAACAAAGGAGTTAGAGAGATGAAAAGGCTCGCATTTTTTATTCCATTCGTTTTACTTTTGAACGGGTGTTTCTTTGGTACATTCCAGACTGCCCGTCCTATTGCTCCAGGGAGTGTTGACTCGGGATGGTTTGTAAATATTCCACTCTATACCAATAAGAACGTTCGGGAGAGTCAGAAATCAGCAGGAAGAGCATTTACGATACCCAATTTTGGTGGACATATCTCCTATGGAGCATCACGGTATGCTGAATTTGGTCTTTACGGTTCTCTCGGGGAAGGGATAGGTCCATTTGGTAAATTTCTTCTCTTATCCGAATATGCATATCCTGTATCCTTTGGTGTACTTGGAGGGTTCGCATACCACCCATTTGCACAGGGCATTTCATGGAAACTCGACCTTATACTATCCCGTGCAATATCGCCGTATGCCTCTATTTATGGCGGTTTTCACTACGGGTATCAGCCGGATTACAGAACAAACATACCGAGTGGGACAGATATCTGGTCTATAAGCAATTTTACTAACTTTCAGGAACTATTCATAGGTGTTGAACTTGCGAGAGAGCGGAATGTAAGGAAAAGTTTGAGAAGAATGCCTTATTCCCTTACCATGGAATTCGGCATTCCTCTTGTTTCACAACCTGCAATTTTTATGGGTTTCCAGTTTAAAATATGACAGAGGAAGACATTGTAAGATTGCTTAATGACGGAGAAATTGTTGCCGTTCCTACTGATACGGTGTTTGGGCTTATTGCTATTCCCACGGAAAAAAACGCTGAAAAAATCTTCAATCTCAAAAAAAGGCCATCCGAAAAGCCCCTCGGCATATTTTTGCCCCTTTCCAATCACCTGAAAGATTATATAACCTTTGATTATCTCCGACTAAAGCCACTTTTAAAATTCTGGCCTGGTCCTCTGACTCTTGTACTTCCTGTCAAAGAAGATGTATTTCCTTTTATCCAGAAAAATGGCAAAATTGGTTTTAGAATACCTGATACAGAACTTTTATTAAAGATACTGGAGATAACAGGTCCATTAATTCAAACCAGCGCAAATGTCTCCGGAGAAAAGATTCCTGTAACATCTAAAGAGGTTAGAAATATTTTTGGAGACAGCGTATATATAGTCGAGGGTGTATCTGGTGAACTTGCATCCACTGTGCTGGAGTATGAAAATGGCACTTATTACGTTCTCAGGAAAGGTGCTATTCCTCCTGTTAAAATTAAAATTGAGGCTCAGGTTGATATCAAAATGGATAGTTTAAACCTGATTTTCATGTGTACAGGAAATACTGAAAGAAGCCCTATGGCAGAGGCGATGGCACGGGACATATTCAAAGGACTTAAAGTGAATATCAGGTCCAGAGGGGTTATGTTCGGTGGAGCACCCTTTAGCAAAATGGCACAGGAAACGGTTAAAGAACTTGGATATACCCCAATTGAAGGGAAATCCAGACAAATATCTGAGGATGACCTTATATGGGCGGATATGGTTCTTGTTATGGAAAAAAGGCATATAGACTATATAAAAGAGGAGTTCCCTGCATTTTCAGATAAGGTGTTTCTTTTTGGGGACGATGACATACCAGACCCTGTGGGGCTTGGCAAAAAAACCCATGAGTTGGTCGGCAAGATTATTGAAATTACTTTAAAAAACAGGTGGTTGGATTTTATTAAAAGCCTTCTTAAATAAAAACAGGGGGAATATATGAATTACACAATTTTGGTTATAAACCCAGGCTCAACTTCAACAAAGGTTGCGCTCTTTGAAAACGGCAAACTTCTAAAAAAGGAAACTATCAAGCACCCGGTGGATGAGATAAAACATTTTGATAAAATAATAGACCAGCTCGACTTTCGTGTTGAAGTAATTGAAAAATGGCTCAAGGACAATGATATCGACCTAAAAAAACTGGATGCTGTTGTGGGACGTGGAGGACTTTTGAAACCTATTCCCGGTGGTACTTATGAGGTAAATGAAAGGATGATTGAAGACCTGAGGAAAGGCGTCCAGGGGGAACATGCTTCAAACTTGGGCGGAATAATAGCGTATAAAATAGCACATCCTCTTGGTATTCCTGCCTTTATTGTTGACCCTGTAGTTGTGGATGAAATGGATGAAATGGCAAAAGTAACTGGACTTCCTGAAATTAAGAGACGCTCCATTTTTCACGCACTTAACCAGAAACAGGTGGCAAGAAGGGCCGCAAAAGACCTTGGAAAAACCTACGACAAGGTAAATCTCATAGTGGTACACCTTGGAGGTGGCGTATCCATTGGAATGCATGCAAAAGGCAAGGTCGTTGATGTGAATAATGCACTCAACGGTGATGGTCCATTTGCTCCGGAGAGAGCAGGCTCACTTCCAGTGTGGGACACCATAAATCTTGCTATGAGCGGGAAATACACCCTTTCAGAGTGGAAAAAGAAACTTGCGGGAAAAGGTGGAATAGTCGCACACCTTGGAACCAATGACATGAGAGAGGTGGAAGAACGTGTAAAAAACGGAGATAAACACGCTGAATTTATTTACAGGGCAATGGCCTATAACATTTCAAAATGGATAGGTATGATGGCACCTGTGGTAAATGGAAATGTTGATGCAATAGTGATAACAGGGGGACTTGCTTATGATGAAACTTTCGTTTCATGGATAAAAGAGAGAGTCTCCTTTATATCAGAAGTGCTTGTGTATCCCGGTGAAGACGAAATGCAGGCTCTTATGGAAGGAGCATTAAGAGTATTAAAAGGCGAAGAAAAAGCAAAAACTTATGAGTAAAGGAGGTTTTTAAAATGATTAAGAGACTTAATGAGATGTTAGATGTCATAAGGGGCAGGGAAAAGAAAAGACTCGTAGTAGCAGCAGGAGAGGACCCACATACCATAGAGGCAGTGGCAAGGGCACATAAAGAAGGTATTGTGGACGTCACCCTTGTTGGTAATCCTGAGAAAATAGCCGAAGTGGCAAAAGAGCATAACGTTGATACCTCTCAATTTGAAATCGTGGAAGAAAAAGACCCTAAAAAGGCTGCCAAAGTTGCTGTAAGACTCATAAGAGAAGGCAAAGGCGATGCCCTTATGAAAGGTCTTGTGGATACCGCCACATATATGAGGGCAATTCTCAATAAAGAAGAGGGACTTTTAAAGGAAAAGAAAGTATTGTCTCATGTTACTGTGGTAGAATTTCCTCTACATCATAAACTTCTTATTGTGTCAGATGTGGCTGTTATAATACATCCAACCCTTGAACAGAAAATAGAGATGATTAAGTACACAATAGAAGTGGCGAATGCTCTTGGTATTGAAAATCCAAAAATAGCAATCATAAGTGCTGTAGAGAAAGTCAATCCCAAGATGCCCTCCACCATTGATGCTGCTCTCTTAAAGGTCATGGGAGAGAGAGGGCAAATAAAAGGTGCCATTATTGATGGGCCTTTAGCACTTGATATTGCAGTTTCCAAAGAATGCCTTGATATTAAAGGGCTCAAGAGTCCTGTGGATGGTGATGCCGACATACTTATTTTCCCGGACATTGTAACTGGTAATGTCTTTTTCAAAACAGCAACACAACTTGCCGGCGGAAAAATAGCAGCCGTTGTTACTGGAACCGATGTTCCATGCGTACTTACCTCACGTGCGGATGATGAGGACTCAAAGTTCTATTCAATAGCACTCGCAGCACTCGTTGCAGGAAAATAAACGATGAAGATATTAACACTCAACTGTGGAAGTTCTTCTGTAAAATATCAGGTCTATGACTGGGAGCAGAAGATACCCCTTGCTCAGGGAGTGGTGGAAAGGGTAACAATAGGTGAGTCTTTCATAAAGCACACTCCCTTCGGAAAAGACCCCGTAAAAATACAGCACGAATGTCCTGATCACCAGGAGGCAATTAAACTCGTTATGGATACACTTGTCCATCCGGAGTACGGTGTCCTGAAAGACCTCAAAGAGATAGATGCAGTAGGACATAGAGTGGTACACGGAGGCGAAGAATTCACAAAGTCCGTTCTAATAAATGAAGAAGTAATAAAAACTTTTGAAGAACTCTCATCACTTGCTCCTCTTCATAATCCTGCCAACGTAAAAGGTATTCGAGCTGCAATGGCACTGCTTCCTGATGTGCCCCATGTGGCTGTTATGGATACAGCATTCCACCAGACCATGCCTGAACATGCATACCTCTATGCTGTGCCAAGAAGATGGTACGAGGCATACGGTGTGAGAAGGTACGGTTTCCATGGTACATCACATCTCTACGTTTCCAGAAGAGCTGCCGTTCTCCTCGGTAAAAAAGCAAACGAGGTTAATCTTATAACCTGTCATATTGGAAATGGTGCCAGTATGACTGCCATAAGAAAGGGAAAGTCAGTTGACCATTCCATGGGTTTCACACCTCTTGAGGGATTGATAATGGGCACACGTTCCGGAGATATTGACCCTGCAATAATCACATTTATAATGGAAAAAGAGCAGATTACAGCAGAGGAAGTGGTGTATATACTCAACAAGAAGAGCGGTATTTTAGGTATTACCGGAAAATACGCCGACAGAAGGGACGTAGAGCTTGCTGCAGAAAAAGGAGACAAACTCGCAAAACTTGCAATTGAGATGGAGGCCTACAGAATAA
>JALVYB010000025.1:0-1685 GCA_027038175.1 Caldifarciminota bacterium
GGATGATTTTTAAATAACGCAAGCATAAATACGAGTGATGAGTGAGTTTGAATATAAAGGCAGGAAGATCAGTTGTCAGACTTTCGAGAAGACTAAGAGTTATGAGACTTTAGTCCTCTTCGTGGAGCTTGAAAACGCTCAACACTCAGGCTACCTTATCAAAAAGGATGATAAGGTTGTAGCGAAGGGTGAGATAGCGAAAGCTGTGAGGGATGCAAATATAGATGGGATTGAGATGGCTGTTGCTCCCCCGGCGGATAGCAATGCGATAATCATGCTCAGAGTAACTAAGGATCAAAAAGAGGTTTTGGATAAAGTTCTCGACATAATTTTCAAAGTTCTTGAGGAAAGGGGATTTATTTGAAGAGGCGAATTTACTTCGGAGACACAGACCCATTCGGAGTTACTTTCTTCGTAGCGTATCACAGAATATTCAAAGAAGCTCTCGACGAATTCATACAAAGCAAAGGCATCTCTCCGGAATTATTTTACAGAAACAGAGAAGAAAATTACGCTTTTCCGATAACGTATTCTGAGGCGAGATTTTTCAAGCCGACGAGGTATTACGATGATATTCATGTGTATGTGAGGGTTGATGAGTTAAAAGAAACGAAGATCACATTCGGGTTTAAAGCATTTAAAAATGATGAATTAGTGGCTGAGGGGAGAATAGAAGTAACTTGCATTGATAGGAATTGGAAGAAGAGAAAGATACCATCGAAAATAAAAAAGATTCTCGCTGATTTTTAATTATTTTTAAAAATAAAATTATTAATAATTTTTAGTAAATAATAAATATTTGGTAAGCCAAGTAGTGTTAGGATGGCATGTATTGAGCAAGGAATAAAATTTCCTAAGTTCAAACCAATTATTTTCAAAGATAGAAAAGGTTCCGATGTTTTAATAAGAGGATACGATCATTCAAAAGATAGAGAAAAGTTAATAGAGATGTATGAAAGCTTTAGTCCAGAAAACAGATGCTTAGGACTTCCTCCTTCTACGAGAATTGCGATAGAAAATTGGGTGGATTTTCTTGCCAGTAGAGGATTTGGAATAGTTGCTGAAATTGATGGAAAAATTGTGGGTCATTGCGTGATTGTGCCTACCGAGGATGGCAGGAAAGTTGACCTTTCTATATTTGTCCATCAAGACTACCATGACAGAGGAATAGGTCAGGCTTTGTTAAAAGAGATAATAAGATACGCCAAAGATATGGGGTTTGAAGGCATAACTCTCGTTACAGAAAGAACGAATACGAGAGCAGTTCACGTTTACAAAAAGCTCGGATTCAAAGTTGTGAATCCTGAGCATGAATACGATATGTATCTTCCGCTTAAATAGGATAAGACAAATAATGCACAGCTTCTAAAGCTACAAATTGTAGATGATAAATTCAGGTGGAGCTACTTCTTAATACCCGTGATTCTCGTCGAAATAATATCCGGTTAGGTTCCATATACCTTATATTCCTTAGTCGATCTCTTAACAGCATTACTTCTTAATAAAATATAGCTATTCACCTTCGAGTGCCGCAGGGGATATATTCAAATTCTTAGAAATCTTTATGTATGGTCGGGAAACCAAAAAGAAAAAGTTATGTCCAGATAGATAGGTATAGTCCATAGAACATGATGGTGAGACAGATGGTAGTGCAACTTGAAATCACAGAAAACGGAGTAGTGAAA
>JALVYB010000025.1:1695-3783 GCA_027038175.1 Caldifarciminota bacterium
GTAGTGAAATATACAAAGGACGCTGCAGACCTTCCAGTAAATTTAAAAAGACTACTACAAGAATTTGTGGGGTTAAGCAGACAATGTTTTCTAATGAATAATTGAGGTGATTGGAGAGTGGAAAATTCAGGCGAAAGTTGCTCACCTACGGAAAAATGCACAGTTTGTGGCATTCTCTCGATGTTTAGGGTTACTGCAATGTTTAGGGTTGGGGTAATCTTATTTCTATCCATTATTGTCGGTGCGATAACTGGAGTGGCATCCTTTGTTCTATACTTTCTTACTCAGCTCTTTACAAAGTTTTTCCTGTGGGGCTTAGATAATTTCAATGTTCCTACTTCAGCCGGAGAGATTGAGATAGTGCACTTAAATTTTCACATAGGTGCGATTCCTCTTTTTATAATCCCAGCTATTGGTGGTATAATCGTTGGTATTGTAACCTATGCCTTGGCTCCTGAAACAGCTGGTGGGGGAACCGGATACGTTATCGATGCCTTTCACGGAATGCGAGGTTATATTAGATCAAGAGTCCCCATAATCAAAACCATAATATCTGCTATAACAATCGGAAGTGGTGGAAGCGCTGGAAGAGAGGGACCAATTACGCAGATAGGTGGGGGTATAGGTTCTATTGTTGCTAGATTCTGCAAACTCTCAGATAGAGATAGAAGGATCTTAGTAGTTAGTGGCATGTCTGGAGGTATAGGAAGTGTTTTCCTTGCCCCTCTGGGTGGAGCTTTTTTCGGAGTTGAAGTTTTATATAAAAGAGATTTCGAGGTTGATGCGCTTATCCCTGCTGTCGTTTCATCGATCGTTGCTTATACAGTTTTAGAAACAATTCTTTGTGAAATAACAGGCGTATCTTTTGGCCATGTGAGGATATTTTCAGTGCCAAATCTCAAAATTAATTCACCAATAGAACTGATGATGTATGCAATTCTTGGCATCATTGCTGGGGCTTTTGGTTACCTTTACATCTATTGCTATCACTACACCAAAAATCTATTTAAGCGATTTAGAATTCCGAATTATCTAAAACCAGCAATAGGAGGATTTACAGTCGGAATAATGGGTGTGTTCGTTCATCAGATACTATCTACTGGTTACGGTTATACTCAAATGGTTCTGGTAAATTGCAGCGCGTTTGCAGTTACATTTCTAATATTTTTAGCAATCGCGAAAATAGTTGCTACTGCTATGACAGTCGGTAGCGGTGGAAGTGGTGGTCTGTTTGCACCATCGCTGGTAATCGGAAGCTTTTTAGGCGGAGCAATCGGACTGATATTTCACAGTATTATGCCTCAAGTCGTTCCTGAGGCTTACGCTTTAGTTGGTATGGCAGCGTTTCTTGCTGGAACATCTAAAACTCCACTAACAGCTATAATCCTACCGCTTGAAATTACAGGTAGCTATTCGTTATTACCAGCAACGATGATAGCATCTTTCTTAGCCTATCTTGTGACAGGAGAGCGCACACTATATACGAAACAAGTTAGGACAAGAGCAGATAGCCCCGCACACAGGATGGAACTCATAAGAGGTATACTTATAGGTCTTAAAGTTAGAGATGCCATGACTCCTGTTAAAGACATTGTTACAGTAAGTCCAGAAGATACCGTTCAAGATGTTTTATCCATGGTTCGGGAAACCGGACATCTTGGATATCCGGTTACAAAAGATGGAAAACTTGTTGGAATCGTAACTCTGACAGATGTTAACTCCATTCCAGAAGAAAATAGGACAAAGATTAGAGTTAAAGATGTTATGAGCCGAAATGTGATAACAATCTCTCCAGATGACAATCTTGAGGATGCTTTAAAATTGTTGATCGAATACGATATTGGCAGATTACCGGTTGTAGAAGACGAAAAGCTCGTCGGTATAATAACGAGAAGCGATATAATGAAGGCCCATGCAAAAGAACTCGAAAGGCTGGGGATATGAGGTTCGTAATTGCTATTACAGGAGCGTCGGGACAAATTTTCGCTTTAAGACTTCTCGAAATACTCAAAAGCTATGCAGAACTTCATCTGATAATTTCGAATGCCGCAAAGATAACGCTTCCTTACGAACTTGATATCCAAATAG
>JALVYB010000026.1 GCA_027038175.1 Caldifarciminota bacterium
AAAAACAGACTTATACAGGAATATCATAAAAGGACTCTTGAACTTGAGAAGATAGCAAATATAGGTAATCTCGTGTATCATCTTGCCCATGAATTCAAAAATCCCATCGTGGTTATTGGAGGGCTCGCAAGGGCGATGCTGGATGATACCCCAGAAGAAGACCCAAGAAGGCCCTTTGTTGAAGCCATAATAGAAGAGGTTACAAAACTCGACAGAATCCTGCATTCCACAGTTCAGGGACTGAGACATGAAGCATTTACCAAGAGAGAGCGCGTCGACCTTGTCACCCTCATAGAAAACAAGGTAAAAAGCCTCGAAGAATATGCGCAGTCAAATAAGGTAAAGATAGATTTTGTAAAACCCAGAACCCCAATATTTCTGAATCTCCCTGTAGAAACATTTGAGGATGTCATAGAAAACCTTTTGACAAACGCAATAGATGCCATGCCTGATGGGGGAACTGTGAAAGTCTGGATTGAAAGAGAAAAAGGAATGATAAATGTGTATTTTAAGGACGAAGGGACGGGTATTCCAAGGGAGTTAAAAGACCGCATTTTTGACCCATTTTTTACCACAAAAAAGAAGGGGTCAGGGCTTGGACTATACAACGTTCGTCAAATATTAAAAGGGCTGGGAGGAGATATTGAACTTGTGGAGACGATACCGGGAAAAGGTACTCTATTCAGAATATATCTACCAGAGGTTCTGCCATGAAAGGATTTGAACCTCCTCTTATTGTTACGAAACCACCAGGAAGAAATACCCGTAAATGGATAGACAGGATGGAGGAAGTAGAGGCTCCCAACATCACTTACAGGGATAACGAATTTCCTGTGTTTATAGAGTCGGCCTACATGAACAACGTATGGGATGTGGATGGGAATAGATATGTGGACCTTTCTTCCTTCTTTGGTGTCGCTCTCCTGGGGCACAGACATCCCAAAATACAAAAGACTATAGAAAATGCTCTCATATACCATGGAATGGGAGACGTGCATCCATCACCCTATAAGGTTATGCTACTTGAGAAAATAAACGAACTTCTGGGTGGAGGTTTTATGGGGATACTCGCTCAATCTGGCAGTGAGGCTGTTGAAACCTGCATAAAAACTCAACTTCTATATACAAAGAAACCGGGTATAGTGGTATTTGAAGGTGCATACCATGGTCTTGGACTTGGAGCCCTTAATTTAACATCTCGTAAGTTCTTTAAAGAAGGTCTTGAGGAATACCTTAAAATACCTGTTTTTGAACTCCCATTTCCAGACGGAAGAGCATTTTATGTACTCGAACGCATGGAAAATCTTTTAAAAGAAAAAAACATAGGTCTTATTTTCCTTGAGCCCATTCAGGGAAGAGGTGGAATTAGAATATTTCCCGATTCCTTTCTAAAAGAGATTCAATACCTTGTCAGAAAATACAACGCTCTTTTGGGATTTGATGAGATTTTCACAGGGGTATTCAGAACAGGATACTTTTCTTACGCACATTCAAAAGGAATTGACTTTGACCTTATAACCTTTGGAAAAGGTCTTTCATCACAATTTCCTCTTTCAGTATGCATGGGGAAAAAATATATAATGGAGAAAGCATGGCCAAAAAGCAGTGGCGAGGCAAAGCATACCTATACATTTCTTGGTCATCCCCTGTTCTCGCTCGTCGCTCTTAAGGTTATTGAAACAGTAGAGAAAGAGCAAATAGATAGAAAAATACAAACAAAAGGGGAAGAGTATCTACAGGCACTTAAGCAATTGAAAAAGCACAGTTCTGTAGTGGATGTAAGGGGTCATGGTTTTATGATTGGGATAGAGTTCAAGTACAATGTGTTCCCACTTGTAAAAAAACTACTTCAGCATGGATACATAACACTGCCTGGGGGAAAAGATGGGAAAGTACTTGAAATTATACCACCATCCTGTATAGAAGACGAATTATTTTTCTCTTTTCTGGAGGTTCTTGATGGACTTATTGAATGAGGTTAAAGATTATATAAAAAACTATAACGAATTTGACGAGAGTCTTGCATTAAAAATCATAGAATTTCAAAGCGAAAACATCCCGTTTTATGGGGATTTTCTTAAGAAAACAACGGGTAAAACGAGATTCAACAGGCTTAAAGAAGTCCCTCCATTTCCCACTGATTATTTCAAAAGCGAAAAACTCTTTGCCTTCAAAACCTCTGAAGGTTTTTTCGAATCTTCTGGCACCACCGGTGAGCGTAGCAGGGTATATTACAACAAAACAAGCCTTGGACTCTACCGAACTTCGGCCCTAACGTCATATCCTCTGAAAAACAAACCGCTTAAAACATTTATAGATATAGAAAAATATGGAATATCATCTCTTGCATACATGGTGAAACTTTTTACAGATAAATTCGGTGGGGGAAAAATAAATGACATCGATGAACTAAAGGATGGTGACGTTCTTTTCCTCACAGCCATTCAACTTCACAGGATTATCAACGAAATAAAAGAGCCCATTATTCTTGAAATTGACATAATAGAGACCGGAGGATACAAAAAACTCAAAAAAGATTATTCAAGGTTCATGCTCTATAAAGAGGCAAAAAAAATCTTTAAGAAGGCGCACTTTTATACAGAGTACGGGATGACCGAACTTTTTTCCCAGTTTTACGCAGATGAAACCAATCCTTTCAAAGACCATCACTATGCAAAGGTTTTTCTGAACGGAACAGGATACTTAAAGGTCTTCGATTTTGCCAACCTGTTTCAGGTTTCATACCTTGTTGTTCCTGATATTTTAAGACAGGTAAACGGTGGATTTGAATACATTAAACGGGATGTAGAAGATGAGAGAGGATGCAGTTTTACTTTTGGATGAATTAAATATTGCTCTTTCTGCATTTGCGAAAGATATAAAACAGGGCAAAGATACCGACATAGTATATGGAGAGTATCTTAAGGGGCTTCTTCTTCATACTGCCCATAACTATAAAATATTGAAGAATAAAACAGGACAAATTCCTGATATACCATACAAAACACTTTTTGTTATTCTTCCCGGCAATGTCCCTATGGTATTTTTTGAGGTATTACCCGTGTCCATTGTTTACAGGATAAAAACCTTTTTCAAATTCCCTGAGGATGAAAAAAACCTCTATTCCAGGTTTATCTCTTATTTAAATGTAAAACACCCGGAAATTGGGAAACTATTTGATGGCTCATATCTCTCTCACATAGAAACGGAAAAAATTATAAGGGAGTATGATTTCCTGTTCGCCTTCGGCTCCGACAAACTCAAAGACCTTCTATCAAAAACACCTGTTCCCTATCGGTTCTTTGGGCCTGGCTTCTCTTTTGGTATAACATTTGATTCTGTGAACAAAGAAATACTCAAAGATGTACTCTTTTTTGACCAGAGGGGCTGTCTTTCCATGAAATTCCTGTTTTACACTGAGGAACATATTGTAGAGTACCTTAAAGACATTTTCAGAGAGGCTGACTATCAAATTCCACCAACGAGCATATTCAACAAGGATAGATTTGATTATCGTTTGTACTCTCTTATCCCCTATGGAGAAATTATTCTAAAAAACGATAAAAATGCCATTTTTGAAATAAACTCTCCTATAATCCCGGATATCCCCTTACCTGAAAGAACCCTGATTTTGAAAAGAATAAACGAGGAAGAAGATATAATAGAGTTTCTTGGTAATCACATTCATAGAGTGCAGGCGATTGCCACAGATAACCCAAATAAAGTGCAAAAGTTAAGAGAATATGCAGCATTTATCACTGAATTTGGCAAATTGCAATTCCAGCCGTATAATTTTTTCTTCAAAAAAGGCGTCACGCTGGAGAATATCTTCTGGAGGTGAAAGATGAAAATTAAATGGGAGAAGACCTTTGATGCATCACACAGAATTTACAAAGATTATGAGGGAAAGTGCAATAACCTTCATGGTCACACATATAAGGTAATTATTGAAATTGAGGGTAACATTGATGAAAGAGGCATGGTGGTTGATTTTAACCTGTTAAAACACCTTGTACACGATTTCTATGACCATAAAATTGTCCTTCACGAGGATGACCCGCTCGTAGAGTGCCTCAAAAAAAATAGCCAAAACATGGTTCTTTTGTCCCAGAATCCAACTGCTGAAAACATTGCGAGACAGATAGCGTGCAACGTAATGGGCCACCTTGAAATTGAATATATCACTGTCACCGTGTACGAAACAGCAACTCAGGGAGCAACGTTTACTCTCCATAAAGGAGAAAACACAAAAATAGAATGGGAAGAGATAAACTACCAGTAGTCGAAATATTCAGAAGCGTACAGGGTGAGGGACCATATCAGGGAAGATATGCTCTCTTTTTGAGGCTTGGATTGTGCAATTTGAGGTGCAAATTCTGCGACACAAAGTATGCCCTCCATCCAACAAAGAGGTGGAGATATGTAGAGCCAGAAGAACTTGCCAGAGAACTTGTTCAAAAATATCCTGATGCTCTGAGTCATCTTGTAATAACAGGCGGAGAACCTATGCTTCATGAAAACCTCATTGCAAAGGCCCTTAAAATCTTGCTAAATAGAGTTAAAACTCTTGAAATAGAAACAAACGGAACCATATCTCCTCAAATACTTCATAAATTCTCATTTGTTACGTTTAATGTCTCTCCAAAACTTGCAAATAGCGGCGAAAAAAAAGAAAGACGTATAGTAAAAGAGGCACTTGAGTTTTATTCTAACCTTAAAAATGCCTATTTCAAATTTGTGATAGGTGATGAAAAGGATATTGAGGAAGTTTTAGCCATCAAGGAGCAATTTTATATTCCAGGCAACAAAATATATCTAATGCCTATGGGTAAAACCAAAAAGGATATAAGGAAAAATGCCAGGGTAGCCTTTAAACTTGCAATAACCCACGGTTTTAATTACTCCTGTAGAATACAAATAGAGGCAAGCGGGAGGGCAAAACATGGTATTTAAGATACTCCTTTTTTCAATAATTGTTTACTCGAACCTCGACATTTCAATTAACAACGATACAATCCACACGGTTGTGGCAGAAACCTTTTACGAGAGAGCAAGAGGGCTCATGTTCAGGACAAGCCTTGCGCAAGACTCCGGGATGTTTTTTGTCTTTGACAGGCCAGAAACTTTGTACTTCTGGATGAAAAACACCCTTATTCCCCTTGATATTGCATTTGTGGACTCAAACTTTGTTATAGTTGATATAAAACATGGTCAAAGAGGTGATACAGCCATTATAAAGTCATCCAGACCATGCTTATATGCTCTTGAAGTAAACTTTGGGTATTTTAAAAGGCATGGAATTAAAGAAGGGGATACGATAAAAATCATAAAGTAAATAAGAGAAGAGGAGGCTTTTTTAGCCTCCCCTTCTTTTGTTTTTCAGAGAGCACAGTTAGAACTGAACTTTCGGCGCTTCCCTTTGATTTTCGTCACCCAGTTCGAAGAATTCCATGGGTTTGAAGTTGAACATACCGGCAATTATATTGTTAGGGAAAACCTGTAAGGCGATGTTATAATCACGCACCACTGCATTGTAATACCTTCTTGCATTCTGTATATCATTTTCTATATCGTTCAAAGATTTCTGGAGTTCAAGGAAGTTTTGATTGGCTTTTAGTTCTGGATAGTTTTCCACAACTGCAAAGAGTTGCCTCAGAGCCTGAGTGAGAAAATTCTCTGCCTGCCCCTTCTCAGCAGGAGTTTTTGCAGCAGCAGCCATACTCCTTGCCTTTGTTACGTTCTCAAAGGTCTCACGCTCGTGTGTAGCATAGCCCTTCACCGTGTTCACAAGATTGGGAATAAGGTCATACCTTCTTTTGAGTTGAACATCCACATCAGCCCAGGCATTTTGCCCGAGATTCCTGAGTTTTATCAGGTTGTTGTACACCCCGATTATCCAGAGTATCAGGATAACAACGATAGCAAGTACTATAAGGAGTATTATCATTATTTTGAAACCTCCTTTTCAATTGGAGACTTTATAATTCCACGAACATATCCATTATCATCTACAAAAACCTTTATCCAGTCACCAGATTTTAGGTCAGACAACCCTGTTTCTTTCCCGTTCTTGCTAAGAACTACTGGTGTTTTTGTCTTAAGAGTTTTTTCAGGAATAAAATCAGGTATCTCCACAATAATATTTCCTGTACTATCTATACCCCTGTATATACAGGCAGTAATAGTCAACTTCTCAAAGAATTTAGGGGCATTGCTAACTTCATCATCAATTTTCATTCCCGCTCTCATATTGTTATCTGGAAGGGCTTTCCCTTTTAATATCTCTTTGACATATTCTCTGTTGTATCTATCTACTTTATACTCCCTGGGAACCTGCCCCAGTAAAACCAGAGCCAGGAATATTTTAATTCCAAACATCTTAACACCTCCTCATTAGAATAGAAGCCCTCTCCATATACGGGCTCCACTTTTAACCTTATAGGGCAGTGGTGTCTGAGTTTGTATAATCTCACCCGTACTCGTCTGAACGACAACCTGCGCATTGGCTTCACTTGTGGCAAGGTGAGCAGACGGAGCAGAAGCCATACCTGTACCAAGTGCTATCTTCCTTCTTGCTTCACTGGACGAATTCAAACCGAGAATAGGATTCTGGTAACCTGTGCCTGTTTTGTAGTACATTCCATAAAGATAGGAAGTTCCACCAAATCCGCAGGGATCATCAGTAGGAACAAATGTTGTATAAAAGACCGCACCACCTATAACAAGTGGCATATTCAAATCCCTCTCCTCACGAAGGGTTACATACCAACCGTCATAATTTTCAGAAGCCCATTGTTCAAATGTCTGGAAACTTGCTGTATCCTGCAGAACCCCATGAACCTCAGAGGAACCAGAGGTGGTATCAACTACAACCACAATATTGGTAGCATCAAGCAAATTACCAAAACTATATGTGGTATTTCCAAGTTTCCATCCATCATCTTTGAAGCCGAATAGATAGTTGATTGGGTGTTCCTGTTCATCTGCATCGCTCCAGTATTTACCAGTTCCACCAAACACCCATAAATGACCTTCTGCATCCATAGATGCATTCATTTTGGCTGTAATTGGTGCATCTATACCATCCAATGCAACCGTAAGTTTCCAATCATCTACATTGGTCGTAGGATCACCGTTGGCATCTGTTAAAGTTAATCGGTAAACCTTTCCTCTTATGTTACTACCCTGCTCATAAGTCTCACCGATATATACCACATCAGCGTTGTAATCAATATTAACGTCAACAACAGCCGGTGGACCAAAATAGGCATCGTCCTCATTTGCCTCAAACTTTTTCAAAAGCCTGCCAGTTCTCGCATCAAGTATATAAACATATGCTTCATGGTCACTTGTTCCATCAAAATCCGTGGGGCCTGAGGTCAAAATCACATACCATGTTGAATCAACTTTGATTACAGCAGGTTTGTTTGTCGTATAACCAAGGTCATCATCTGTGAACTCCCACATAAAAGCAGGATTGGTGGGGGCTGTTATATCTATAGCAAAATAGGATGACCTTAATTCTTCACCGTTTGCTTCCACAGGGGTTCCACCAAACCTCATACCACCCAGAAGAACCGTGCCCCAGCCATTCTTATGTGTCGCATCTGGATTAAATATCTTAAGGTCAGAGGCTTTAGGTGGCAAATCAACATAGTAAACATGACAGTAATCTGGGTTCAAGAGCCATTTTAAATGAGGAAGGAGATTAAACGGAATATAAGCCCATAGTTCATCTCCTACAGGATAACCACCTGGATTAAGTCGCTTGTTGTTCCTGTCAAATATACCTCCATTAAAGGCATGCAACATGCCATCATTTGCTCCTATATACACAACTGTTCTTCTGTTCCTGTTCGCCCTATAATACTCTGCATAACTCTCGTCTCTGTAAATCTTGTCATACCTTTCCTGAGGCTCAGCCACTATAAGCGGGGTAGAATAAATAATGTCACCCAATTTCCATGTATGAGAAGAGAAAAATGCTGTTCTTGGTCTGAGACCTGGAAAATCTACACCTCTAATGTAATCTATAATAGTGTCTGCAGAGTATTCGCCATCAAGGTCAAAATAATCTTCAAGGTCTCCGGCGTTGGACCTTGTAAACTCAACAAATCCTCTGCCTGGTAGATGTGTGTATATAGTCCTGTCATCAGGGTCTTTATTAAACAGCTTATCACCCACATTAAATACTGCATTCATTCCTCTGCCAAGCTGCGTGAGAGGAACTGCACCAACCGTGTCATCAGGAATTCCATCATTATCTGTATCTTCAAGCCTCAATACTCTTGTCTCATTTCCCTGCATAGTAAACTGCACTATGCAATCGCTGTTGTCAAGCACGAGATCATGGTCCGTATCCTCTCTCAGATTTCCATACTCATCTATCCAGTATGATACTCCAGTTCCCAGCCAGTGATAATCAACTCCACCAAATGTAAGTTTCGGGACAAAGAAAGCCTGCATAGCAAGACCTTCACCTTTAGAAGTATTAGACACAATAGTCACAGCAGAGGCTGCACCAACCCTTTGTAGAATATCCTCAATAGCCTTTCTTATAGATCTTTCCAGTTCAAAACCATTCTGGGCGATAAAATATGCGTCCGGCACCCCATTTGTATCCGCATCCCACTCTATTTGCAAATCAGGCCTATTGTTACCATTCCTGTCTATAAAAGCACCATTGATAGCTGCATCCCTTAAAAGGCTTGTCCCATGACCAAAAGCAAAAACTGTATACAAAACTATATCCTGAGTACCCGGGATATCGCCCCTTATATCATTGGTATGTGCCCAAAGAGCCACATCATCAAGATAGTCTGAGCCATAAGCACCATTAAGACTTCTATCATGCCCATCTCCGTCATAATCTCTCAACCAACCCGGAATATCCTCATCCATTGTAGACTCACCATCTGTAATCAATATAACAAAACTCTTTCTACACCATATAATATCTTGAACATCTTTGTCATAGTAAGGATCCTTTACACCACCAACCTGAACTGTATAATCATTAATAAAATAGTATGGTCTCTGCTGGGCAAAATATCTAACTGCCTCATAGTATGCTTCTGCGAGAGGTGTCCATGTGTTGGCTACGATGTTTTCAACGGAAGAAATAAAATCATTAAGAGTAGGTTCACCTATGTATGAGACAACATGCCCACCATCGTCATCACTACTACTTGGAGTGTAGTTCGAATTGTGACTGCTATTAAACACGAAGAGACCAAATCTTGGTATATTTTCGTCCCATTGGTAATCATTATCTTTATCAGCTATTTGTTGAATAATTCCCCTTGTGAATTCATCTTCTACTTCGACTTGGACCCTTGCCCCGTAGAGTCTGTAACTTCTAGAATAGCTGTCATAAATATATATAACCGAAGGACTGCCAGAACCAAGATATGCATAAAATTTTCTCCCACGATAATAAAACTCTGCCCACCCATGTCCCCACTGAGTTTCAGCAATTAATGTATGCACATTTCCCTGTCTTGATCTTGCCTTACCTCCCACAAGAACCTTTTTGGCAATATCAAGACGACTCATAGTAGCCCAATTAAGTAAATTTCCAGGGAAGCAATTATTACTTAAGTAACTATTTGGAGTACAATCTGTTGGGGTAAACACATTTGCACCATAAGAATAATTCTTGTCATTTCTGAAATACCCGTAATAGGCAGAATCTTCATTAAAAGTTATGTCTGAATACGCCCAGGAGTTCATACTACCTGAGTTATCCTGCAGTATAAGAATATTGGGCATTACGGTAGTTCCGAGAAATGGAGGCGCATTGCAGGGCATATCATCATCTGCCCTGAGCCCCCCAGATAGCCCAATCACCAGCAATACAATGCTGATGATTGCTATTTTTTTATAGTACCTCATAGTAAGACACCTCCTATTGTTGAGTACCTATTACCTTTCTGTATATTACTTCCAGCCCGGTTTGCCCTGTCTTAGAACGGGCAACCGAAACAATTCTATAAAATAGCGCAGCCCCCCCCTTAGCTGCACTCTGTCCGATACCTGAATAGCCCTCTGCGAATAATATTGACCCACCTGTCATTGGCATTATAAAGAGAAATTCAGGGTTAACATTTACAGAGTACGTGCCAAGGTTTCCATTCCAGTTGCTGAGCGGTGTTCCCTGGTCATACGAGGTAAGAATTTGGTCTATTCCAATATCAACTCCACCCTCTGCAGCCTGGAATGTACCTTCATATCTCACCTGAGAAGAAGAGATCCTGATGGATTGAGTAACAAGGTACAGCGTTGCTGCACTTGCAATAAATAAAACAGCAATAATTACAAGTACTGTAACGAGGGCTATTCCTTTTCTGTTTTTATGAAAATTTAACTCTTTCATTTTAAATTCCTCACTTTTGTTGATACAGTATAAATTCTTCTTCTATAATGCCTCGCATCCTGAGAAAGCGCGTATGTGTGGTCATCAACTGTAATATTAGCATCGGGATAGGTGTAGTTGAGGTCTTTAGACCCAGAGCGTACTACCATACTAACCCTCACCAGCCTTATCCTCTCCCTAAGGGGTGAAGCAAGTCCTGATATATCGTATATCCATTCCCCAGCATCCTGTACGTAATTTTGGTTCTGGTCATACCAGTAAGCAACTTCAAAATCTTCCACATTGTCGAGTACTGGCAAACCATTTCTAAGAAGACTACCATTCTGCAGGGTATACTGAATTGTCATATCCGCTGGATTATCCGGAAGAACAAAAACAAAATTTCCTTTTCCCACACTCACAGTCTTGTTAAGCGTAAGGGTTGCAGCACTTACTGTATCCCCACCTGGAGCATAATAGGTAAAAGTGCTGATACCGGTGACCCTTGCAGGGAACCCACTTATGGGTTCCTTGGTGTCCGGCATAGCTGTTATAACATCTCCTATGCCTATATCTCTTCGAGGGTCATTCCATCTCCTCACAGTAATTGCATTACCACTTCCTCCACCTGTATTGGATATTAAGGTAAACGTCCATTTACCGGAACCTCCAACAGGTGGGTCAACGGATTTGAGTTGAAGAACATCAGGATTCGTATTTTGGCCATCAAGGGGATTTTGAGTTGTAGGGATTCCATAGCCAGCCATGAGTATATCCCATTTAAGAAGTGAAATGGCTGATTGAAAATCAGTCTGGAGTCGGCTTGTGTTTCTCTGACTAATAGAAACGCGTAATTGTCTTGTAAAGACAGCCAGTATTGCAAGGGAAAGGATAGAAAATATACCAAGAGCCACTATTAGCTCTATCAGGGTCATACCCTTTCTTTTTTGACTTATAAATTGCATAAATAAAACACCTCCACTTAGGTTTTAATAATTCAAATTTACCCTTACGGTAGTATAGGTAATCTCGTGGTTGCCGAGAGCGTCATTCCACAAAACGTGTAGCATTATTGTCTTTGTATTGGCAGATGGAACTCCATCTGCTATGTTGTATCCAAGAGTGTAAACAACGCCTGTTTCCTTAACTGTATCTACAACAACATGGTCAAAATTGGCCGTATTTTCAAGGTCTCCGGTGTCGCCATCATCCTGCAATGCAGAACTATTATAGTCATACGAACGTAACGTCTCCATAAACTGCTGTGCAAGCATTTTCGCATTATTCAAATTCCTTACCTTAACACTCATTTTCATGGATATATCAAAGAGAGGGCCTGCGAGAAAGATGGCAAAGATAGTAAGGGCTACCAATAATTCTACGAGAGTGAAACCTTCTCTATTTCTTAATTTTGTTTTCATCTTACTTCCCCCCATTGACCACTTAACCATTTATATGCCTTAACCTGCCCTGTAGGTGTAACAATAATGCCTATTGTGCCAAACTTACCGGTGAACGTAATACCACCAGAACTCAATGCCATTCCCGTAGGGTTGAATATACATCTTCCACCATTGAACATTATACCCGATGGGTCAGGAGCAATATTTACAATTGGCAGAGGAGCATTTGCACCATCTATACCAAACGCAAAATTATATCCAAGTATTTCTTTAACTTCGTAATTCAAAGTTAAATCAGGCTGGACGACAAAAGTCCTTAACGTATCTGGTGGAACAAATTCAATGCCTCTGCGCACGCCCTGTTCAATGGCTTTATAACGTTCTGTTTGTATTAAATTTACTATTTTAAGTGCTTCGTTAGTAAGTATTTGGCTTCTCAGTGCCCTTTTATATTCCCAGCCTGCAATTAAAACTATTGTCCCTATGATGCCGATTATAACAAGTAATTCAATAAGAGTAAAACCTTTTCTTTCTGTTTTTATTAGCCCATCCTTCTTTTTATTTGCGTTATTATAATTATAACTTAGTAAGACATTCATATAATCACCTCCTTATGGATAAAGGTCTCCTCATATTTTACTTACAATCATGGCTATCACCCCCTTTATATTTTTTATTATACACCTTTTTCCCGTATTGTCAAGTGCATAAAATTCCTAAACTTCTCCTAAATTACTTTTCCTCTGCTGGCTGTTTTAATTCCTCACCGGTCTCCTGAACTGTACCCTCGTCTGAAGTTGTATTTTCTGTGTTCATTGCTTCGTCACTCACTATTTTGGGAGTTACAAATACCATTAACTCAACCTTGGAAGTAGAATGCTCGTTGTTGGCAAACAAAAGATTTAATACGGGTATTTTTCTCAGGAAAGGAAAGCCTGCATTGCCTTTTCTCTTTGATTCTTTCACGACACCACCCAAAACTATTGTCTGCCCATCTTTGATGGTCAACTTTGTTTCTGCTTCCTGGTTACTTATTATCGGCTGACCTGCAGGAGAATAACCTGCTATATCACTTACCTGCGGATGAAGGTCCATGGCTATATTACCATCTGGAGTAATATGGGGCGTAACTTCAAGTTTAATTGCAGCATCGAAGAACTGAACAATGGTATTACCAGATATGTCTTTTGTGACAACCGGTACCTTCTTTCCGGAAACGATTTTTGCCTTATTATTGTCTGCAACAAGTATTGATGGAGCTGAGACGATGTTAGCCTTACTCTCGTTCTCAAGGGCCTGTAAAACGTTATCAATAGAAACCTTTCCAATAATGGTACCTATTGATAGATTGGTTTTGGCACCAGCCACAGATGCGTCATTTGAAAGCCTCACAGCAGTTCTGTCCGTTGGACGGTCTTTCGCCACTGTCCAGTTAATTCCGAGAGACCTTGCTGCGTCATAGTCAACCTCTACCACCTTAACCTGAATCTGAACCTGTTTTGCTGGTTTATCCATCCCTTTCAAGAAATTCTCTATCTTTATTATATTGTCTGGCAAATCTGTGATAACAAGTGAATTTGTAGATGCTTCCACCTTCATTTTTCCTCTTGAAGATAGAAGTCCTTCAACCACAGGAGCAACATCACTTGCTTTCATATATTTTACACGGAAAATCTTCATTTCCAGTCCGGATACATCCCTAACCTTTGCATACTCATCCTGGGTCATTACAGTAATTATATCTTTTTGTTCTGTATAAGCAAGTCCATAGGCATCAAGGAGAGACTTAAATGCTTCCCTCCAAGGAACATTCTTAACTGAAAATGTAACCTTGGCATTCACATTAGGCGTTGTCACTATATTAATGCCAGCCACATCAGAAAATGCTCTTAGAACGGTTTTTATATCAGCATTCTGGACATTGATTGAAATAGTTTTTTCACCTGCAAATAGGGTACCCGCCAATAAAAGTACACTTATTACTTTAAAAAATTTCATTTGGATACCTCCTCCTTTTCAAGTTTTAAAATTACAGTTCTTGTAAATCCAAAATCAGATATGGCAAATACTGCCATATCTTTCGTAACCCGTACAACTCTGCCCCTTTTTATACGATCTCCCCTCCTTAAAATAAATCCATTACCTTCTTTATCCTCTACTAAGGCTACATAGCCCAGAGAATCCTGCATAACACCAATGAGTTTTGCTTTTGCTATATCCAGGAGTGTGTCCTGGGCTTTTGAAGTTTCAGTAATGGGCTTGAATGGGTCCCTTCTGCCATACGAATTGTAAAAAATTGCATTGCCAACACTGATTGTAGATTTTTTATTACGGGAAACTTTTTGCACCTTATTACCCACAACCTTATTTCCCTTGAATTTTGAGGTAAGGGTTGCGGATACGGTTTTGTTCACTGTTTTGTGGTAACCTGTAGTAGATGGAGTGGTGTGTACTTTCACAATAACATCGTTTCCATCTCTAATCACATCATATTTTGTCATTTTCTTGAGGTCTATAACAACCCTTGAAACGAGAGGCTCAGTCTTAAACTGACTTCCCCTTACCCTTAACACAGTCCCCTGATTAACCGGGAAAATATTTGAGCCAAGAGAATATTTAACACCCTCTGCGTCAATTACTATTCTTGCCGGATTTTTTAGAACAAAGTCATGTAAATTTGAAGGAGAAGCGCTAAACCCAAGTTTTATTTCAACTGAGTTTTCAGTCGTAGAAACAGAGATACTTTTAATCTCTGTTACACCTGCTAATAATAGCACTGGAAGGAACGTCAATAATATTAATTTTTTCATCTTCTCACCCTCCTTTTGTTACGAGGAAGATTGGATTTTTTCGGTTCTGGAGCTGGAGCCGGGCTGTATACATAATTAGAAATCTCAAACACCGCCTCAACAGTTTGGGTTGGATCGTCCTCATTGGGTTTATTTTTTATGGAAAGTTTTTTCACCTTCATTAATCTGTCAGCATTGGAAACAAGACTGATAAACGTGCCAAGGTCGTGATAACCACTGTTCACAGTAATTTTAATTGGATAATCTTTGTAAAGATCATACTGCTTGGGAGGAAGTGGTTTATATGATTCTATCTCTATACCACTGCTCATTGCCATTCCAGCAATCTGCCTCAACCACTCATCCTGCATTGGTTTTGAGGGTAAGTGCCTTTTTGTCTCCTCCCATAAGGCAAGCAAAGAGTCCTTTTCTGCCATTATCTTGTCGTAATCTTTTACCTCAAGTGTTAACCTTGCAACGGTTTGTCTTTCTGTTCTGATTTCTCTTTCAAGTTTCTTGAGTTTTTCTGCCTTTCCACTGTAAATACTCGTATAATAGAGATAGCCAACTATAATATAGACAATTATGGCTATCCCCCAGACAAATTTAGGACTTTTAATAAATTTCATATTTCCCCCTTTGTGGAAGATTAAGGTCTAAAATACACTGCACCAAC